>JAHWJR010000123.1:1361-5898 GCA_019348335.1 Actinomycetota bacterium | reverse complement strand
CAGGCCCACCCGCCCCTGGCGGTGATGCTGGTGCTGACCCAGCTGGCGGTGGGCACGTCGGTGGTGGGCCTGGCCGTGACCACCCTCGGCGGTGGCAGCGTGGCCGGGCCCTCCCGGACGGCCAACGCCGTGGTGGCCCTGGCGGTCGGGGTCGTGGCCCTGGCCGCCAGCGTGCTGCACCTGGGCCGGCCCGAACGGGCATGGCGGGCGGTGCTCGGGGTCCGGCGCTCGTGGCTCAGCCGGGAGATCGTGGCCTTCGGCGCCTTCGCCACCCTGGCCGCCGCCTCCGCCGGGTCCGTCCTCGCCGGCGCCGGGCCTCCGCTGGAGAACGTGCTCGGCGCCCTGGCGGCGCTGGCCGGCGTGGCCGGGGTGGCCTGCTCGGTGCTGGTCTACGCGGTGACGGCCCGGGCGTGGTGGGCGGTGACCACCACCGGGGTGAAGTTCGCCCTGACCGCCCTCGCCTCCGGCTGCGCCACCGCACTGGTGGTCGTCCTGGGCGCGGCACTGGCGGCGGGGGCGACGGGCGCCGGCGCGGTGGCGTCGGTTCCCGTCGCGCCGCTGGCGCTGCTGGCCGCGCTCGCCACCGGGGCCCAACTCGTCTTGGAGGCGGCCGTGCTGCGGCACCTGCGCCCCGGTGCTCCCGACGAGCTGCGCCGCACCGCCGTCCTGCTCACCCGGGAGCTGCGGACCACGACGCAGTGGCGGTTCGGCACCGCTGCGCTGAGCCTCCTGGCCTTCCTGGCGGTGGCCCCGGCCACCGCCTCCGCCGCCACCCCCGGCACCGGTCTGGCCGTGGCCCTGGTGGCCATCGCCCTGCTGCTGGTCGGCCAGCTGATCGAGCGCAGCCAGTTCTTCACCGCCGTGGCCCCGGCCCGCATGCCCGGGCAGTCGGCATGAACACCGCACCCGAGCGCCGGCAGACCACCGCCATGGTGTGCGGCTTCTGCTCGGTGGGCTGCTCGCTCGACGTCCACCTCCGCCACGGCGAGGCCGTCGACCTGTCACCCAACCGGGCGTACCCGGTGAACCGGGGGATGGCCTGCCCCAAGGGCTGGGAGGCGCTCGCCCCGCTGCGGGCGCCCGACCGGGCCACCACGCCGCTGCTGCGCGACGGCAAGGGCAACCTGGCGCCCGTCGATTGGCGCCGCGCCCTCGACGCCTTCGCCGGCGGCTTCAAGGCGGTGCAGGCCGAGCACGGTCCGGACTCGGTGGCGTTCCTGAGCACCGGGCAGATCCCCACCGAGGAGATGGCCCTGCTCGGGGCGGTGGCCAAGTTCGGCATGGGCATGGTCCACGGCGACGGCAACACCCGCCAGTGCATGGCCACCGCGGTGGTGGCCTACAAGCAGGCCTTCGGCTTCGACGCCCCGCCCTACACCTACGCCGACCTCGAGCAGTCCGACGTGATCGTGCTGGTGGGGTCCAACCTGTGCATCGCCCACCCGGTGCTGTGGGAGCGGGTGTGCGCCAACCCCCACCGTCCCGAGATCGTGGTGATCGACCCCCGGACCACCGAGACGGCGGCGGCCGCCACCCAGCACCTGGCGCCGGCGCCCAAGTCCGACCTCACCCTGCTCTACGGGCTGGCCCGACTCCTCATCCAGCGGGGGGCGGTCGACCGGGGCTTCGTCGACGCCTCCACGTCCGGCTTCGACGCCTTCGCCGAGCACGTCGACGCCTTCGGGCCCGAGCGGGTCACCGCCGCCACCGGGGTGGCGCCCGAGGCGCTCGAGCACCTGGCCGCCACCATCGCCGGCGGCCGGCGGGTCTCGTTCTGGTGGACCATGGGCGTCAACCAGAGCCACGAGGGGGTGCTGGTGGCCCAGGCGATCATCAACCTGGCCCTGCTCACCGGCAACATCGGGCGGCCCGGCACCGGCGCCAACTCCGTCACCGGCCAGTGCAACGCCATGGGCTCGCGGCTGTTCTCCAACACCACCAACCTCTTCGGCGGTCGGGACTTCGCCGAGGCGGACGACCGTGCCGAGGTGGCGGGGCTGCTGGGCATCGACCCCGGCCGCATCCCCGACCGGCCCAGCTGGGCCTACGACCAGATCATCGAGGGCATCGCCTCCGGCGACATCCGGGGCCTGTGGATCGTGGCCACCAACTCGGCCCACTCGTGGATCAACTCCTCCGAGCTGCACGACCTGCTGGGACGCCTGGACATGCTGGTGGTGCAGGACCTCTATCCCACCACCGAGACCGCCCGGCTCGCCGACCTGGTCCTGCCCGCCGGCGGCTGGGGCGAGAAGGAGGGGACCTTCGTCAACTCGGAGCGCCGGCTCGGCCTGGTGAAGCGGGTGGCCCGGGCGCCCGGGCAGGCGCTGGCCGACTTCGCCATCTTCAAGCTGGTGGCCGAGGCGTGGGGGTGCGCGGATCTGTTCGACGAGTGGTCGTCGCCCGAGGCGGTCTTCGCCGTGCTGCGCCGGCTCTCGGCCGGGCGCCCGTGCGACGTCACCGGCATCGACGGCTACCGGATGCTCGACGAGGCCGGCGGCATCCAATGGCCGTTCCCGGAGGGGTCGGTGGCCGGGTTCGGGGAGGAGCGCCGGTTGTTCGAGGACGGCCGCTTCTTCCACCCCGACGGCCGGGCCCGGTTCTGCTTCGGCGATCCCCGGCCGGTGCGGGAGGCGACCAGCCGGCGCTACCCGCTCGTCCTGCTGACCGGCCGGGGCAGCTCCAGCCAGTGGCACACCGAGACCCGCACGGGGAAGTCGGCCGTGCTGGCGACACTGCACCCGGCCGGGCCCTACGTGGAGATCAGCCCGGTCGACGCCGACCGCTTCGGGGTGGTGGCCGGCCAGGAGGTGGTGGTCACCTCGGCCCGGGGGTCGATGCGGGCCCGGGCGGTGGTCACCCCGACCGTGCGCCCGGGGCAGCTCTTCGCGCCCATGCACGACCCCCAGGTCAACGCCCTGACCTTTCCCAGCTTCGACCCGTCGTCCCGCCAGCCGTCGTACAAGCACTGCGCCGTCGCCATCCGCCCGCGGCGGCACTGGGAGTAGCGCGCCCGGGGCTTGTGCACCGGTTCTGGTTGAATGGTCGACCGCCAACGGCGGCCGGGACGAGGTGGGGCCCGGCCAGGAGCGTCGATTGCTCTTCCCCAGCGTCGAGTTCGCCGTCTTCTTCTCCCTGGTGTTCGCCGGGAGCTGGCTCCTCCGACCCTTCCCCCGGCGCTGGCGATGGTTCATCCTCGCCGCCAGCTACGTCTTCTACGGCTGGTGGGACCCGCGGTTCACCCTGCTGTTGCTCGGTTCCACCGTGGTCAACGCCGGCGCCGCCCGGCTCATCTCCGCGTCGCCCGGTGAGCGCCGCCGGCGGGGGCTCCTCGTCGCCGCGGTGGCGGCCAACGTCGGTGTCCTCGGGGTGTTCAAGTACTACGGCTTCCTCGTCCAGTCGGTGATCGAGGGGTTCGGCCGGCTGGGCCTGGGGGTGACGCCACCGCTGCTGGAGGTGGTGCTCCCGGTGGGCGTGTCGTTCTACACCTTCCAGGCCATCAGCTACGTCGTCGACGTCTACCGCCGGGACGCCGAGCCGTCGCCGTTGCTCGACGTCGCCGTGTACCTGGCCTTCTTCCCCGGCCTGGTGGCCGGGCCCATCGTGCGGGTCCACGAGCTCGTCCCCCAGCTCGACGGGCGGCCCGACCCCCGCCACCTGGAGGCCGCCCGGGCGCTGCGGCTGATCGTGCGGGGGCTGTTCAAGAAGGTGGTGATCGCCAGCTTCGTGGGCGCCGCCATCGTCGACCCCGTCTTCGCCGTGCCCGGCGCCCACTCGTCGCTGGAGGTGCTGTTCGCCACCTACGGCTACGCCGTGCAGATCTACGCCGACTTCAGCGGCTACACCGACATCGCCATCGGCTGCGCCCTGCTGCTCGGCATCCGCCTGCCCCGCAACTTCGACGCCCCCTACACCGCTCGTTCCCTGCGGGAGTTCTGGCGCCGCTGGCACCTCACCCTGTCGCGCTGGTTGCGGGACTACGTCTACGTGCCCCTGGGCGGCAACCGCGGCCCCGTCCGGCGGGTCCAGCGCAACCTCATGCTCACCATGGTCCTGGGCGGGCTGTGGCACGGCGCCTCGTGGACCTTCGTCGTCTGGGGTGCGGTTCACGGCGTCGCCCTGTGCGTCGAGCGGCGGTGGGTGGCCCGTCCCGCCCGCGACCCTGGCGGTGAGGCGGCCGACGCCGTCCCCCGCCCTGCCCACCCGTTCCTGCGGTGGCTGCTGACCTTCCACGTGGTGTGCCTGGCGTGGATCTTCTTTCGCGCCGAGTCGTTCTCCGTGGCCGGGGAGCTGCTCGTGCGGCTGCTCGTCGGGTGGGGGCCGGCGCCGCTGGTGACCCCGCTCGTGGTGGCCGTCGTGGCCGGCAGCGTGGCCGCCCAGTTCGTCCCCGCCGGCGTCGGGCAACGGGTGCAGGTGGTGCTGTCACGTCTCGGCCCCGTCCCCCAGGGCGCGGCGCTGGGCGTGACCCTGTTCGTGATCGACGCCCTGGGGCCGCCCGGTGTCCCCCCGTTCATCTACTTCCAGTTCTGATGGCGGG
>JAHWJR010000123.1:0-1261 GCA_019348335.1 Actinomycetota bacterium | reverse complement strand
CTCAGCGCCGACCGCCTCGAGCGCCGGGTGGAGGCCAAGCCCGAGGGCTGGCAGCGCAGCGTGAGCGTGACCCTGGTCCGCGGCGTGAAGGGTCTCGCCGGCGTGGTCGGCCTCGACCGCCCGGGAGAGTGGATGGCCCAGGTGGTGGGCGATGCCCGGGAGCCGGCGGGAACGTCGCCGGCGGGAACGCCCCCCGGCGCCTCGCCGCCGGTCGCCGCCCTGCCCGAGACCCGCTCCGAGCGCGGGCGGCCCGGCCTGCCCGGCACCGTCCGCCCCGATCCGGCGCCTCCCACCAGCGTCGCTCCGGCGGCCAGCCTGCGGCGTCCCAGTGCCGACGATCCCCTACGGACGTGGGTGGGCGGCGACTCGCTGGCCCAGACCTTCGGCGAGTCGCTGTTGCGCCTGGGCCAGGGCCAGGGCCAGCTCACCGGGATCACCGACGCCCGGGTCTCCAGCGGCCTGCTGCGGCCCAGCTACTTCGACTGGCCCGACCACCTCGCCACCGAGGTGCTGCCGGAGGGCTACGAGGTGCTGGTGTTCATGGTCGGCGCCAACGACACCGAGCGCATGGCCACCGCCGGCGGATTGGTCGACGTGGGCACGCCGGAGTGGGAGGCGCAGTACCGGCGCCGGGTGGCCGCGGTCATGGACCTGGTGGGCGACGCCGACCGGGTCCTGGTGTGGGTGGGCCAGCCGCCCTTCCGGTCGGAGCAGGAGTCAGCCCAGCTGGCTGTGGTCAACCGGCTCTACGCCGAGGAGGCCGCCCGCCGCCCGTGGGTGCGCTTCGTCGACACCGCCGGCCTGCTGGCCGGCCCCGGCGGTGGCTACGCCCCCTACCTCGACGTCGACGGCCGGCCGGTCCGGGTGCGGGCGGGCGACGGCATCCACCTCACCCGGGCCGGCGGCGACCTGGCCGCCGGCGAGGTGCTGGAGGCCGTCGCCCGCTTCTGGCGGTGACGGTGAGGGCGTCGGTCAGGCGAGGTCGAAGCGGTCGAGGTTCATGACCTTGTCCCACGCAGCCACGAAGTTACGCACGAACTTCTCCGACGAGTCGTCACATGCGTGCACCTCGGCGATGCCTCGGAGCTGGGAGTTCGAACCGAAGACGAGGTCGACGGCGGTGGCGGTCCACTTGAGCTCGCCCGTCACCCGATCGTGGCCTTCGTACACGTTCTCGGACGAGACGGAGGTCTTCCACTCCGTGCCCATGTCGAGCAGGTTCACGAAGAAGTCGTTGGTCAACGTCTCGGGCCGGTCGGTG
>JAHWJR010000122.1 GCA_019348335.1 Actinomycetota bacterium | reverse complement strand
AGCGGAGGGAGTGGGATTCGAACCCACGGTGGGCAGGACCCACACACGCTTTCCAAGCGTGCCGATTCGGCCGCTCTCGCATCCCTCCCGGGGTCGCCGAGGCTACCCGTACCGATGCCGCCCTCCCGCCCTATGCTGGGTCCGGCGTGGCGGTCGGGTCCTGTGCAACCGCTCCCCGTGAACCGAGTCAGGGCCGGGAGGCAGCAGCTCTCAGCGGGTTGAGCAGTGTGCCGCAGGTTGCCTGGCCGCCACGTCCTTGATCACCGCAGGCCTGCCGGCGGCCTCTCGGTAACCTGCGACTGGTGGCCTTCCAGTCCCTCTACCGGCGGTACCGGCCCCGGCGCTTCGGCGAGGTGCGGGGCCAGGACCACGTCGTGCGGGGGCTGCGCAACGCCGTGGCCACGGGCACCGTGTCGCACGCCTACCTCTTCAGCGGGCCGAGGGGGACGGGCAAGACCTCGACCGCCCGCATCCTGGCCAAGGCCCTGAACTGCCAGGCGCCGGTCGACGGGGAGCCGTGCTGCGCCTGCCCATCGTGCCTGGCCGTCGAGGCCGGGACCTCGCTCGACGTGAGCGAGCTCGACGCCGCGTCCAACAACGGCGTCGACGCCATGCGCGACCTGGTGGCGCGGGTGGCGCTGGCCGGCGCCGGGCGGACCCGGCTCTACATCCTCGACGAGGTCCACATGCTGTCGGCGGGCGCGTCCAACGCCCTGCTGAAGACGCTCGAGGAGCCGCCGGCCCACGTGGTCTTCGTGCTGGCCACCACCGACCCGCAGAAGGTCCTGCCGACCATCCGCAGCCGCACCCAGGCCTTCGAGTTCCGCCTGCTGTCGGCGGCCACCCTGGTCGAGCACCTCCGGTGGGTGGTGGCCGACGCCGGCCTCGACGTCGACGACCAGGCCGTCGAGCTGGCCGTGCGGCGCGGTCAGGGGTCGGCGCGCGATGCCCTCTCCGCCCTGGAACAGATCGTGGCCGCCGGCACCACGGTCGACGACGACGCCGTGGTGGAGGAGATGGCCGAGGCGCTGTGCGAGGGGGACACCGCCCGGGCGCTCACCGCCGTCGCCACGGCCTGCGGGGCGGGGCGCGACGCCCGGCACCTGGCCGAGGCACTGCTGGCCCACCTGCGCGACGCCTTCTTGTCGGTCGTGGCCCCCGAGGTGGTGTCGCTGCCCGACGCCGCTCGGGAACGGGTGGCCGACCAGGGCCGGCGCCTCGGTGCCCCCGCCGCCGTCCGCTCGCTCGACGCGGTGGGTGAGGCGCTGCTGGCCATGCGGGACGCCCCGGATGCCCGGGTGGTCCTCGAGGTGGCCCTCGTCCGCGCCACCCGCCCCGAGGCCGACACCTCTCCTGCGGCACTCCTCGAGCGGATCGAGCGGCTCGAGCAGGCATCGCGACGGGGCGCGCCTCTGACCGGCACGGGCGGGGGCTCGTCGGCGCCTCCTGCGGTGGCCCCGGCGGGGTCGGCCCGCGAGGCGGCCCGGCAGGCGGTGACGGCCGGAGGCGGCCGCTCGGCGGAGGTTCGGAGCGGGGCGCCGGCACCGGCCGCTCCCGGCGAGCCGCCGTCCCGTCCTGCCCTGGGAGCCGTCCGGCGCGAGCAGGCACCCCGGTCGGCCCCGCCCCCAGCACCCGCCGCCTCCGCGTCCCCGCTCCCGCCCCCGCCTCCCGCTTCCCCTCCGCCGCCGCCAGACCTTCCGGCCGCCGGGTCGGGCCCACTGCCGACGCGTGAGGAGCTGACGCTGGCGTGGGCCGACCACATCCTCGGGCGCCTGCGCCCGGTGGCCAAGGGGCTGTTCGGCGCCGGGCGCTTCGCCGCCGTCGACGACGAGGCCGTCACCTTCGCCCTGCCGACCGACGCCATGCGCCGCAAGTGCGAGAGCCGCCGCCACGAGGTGGAGGCGGCACTGGCCGCCTTCCTCGGTCGTCCCGCCCGGCTGCGGCTGACCGTCGACGGCCCCGCTGCCGCCGACTTCGATGTCGACGTGTCGGAGAGCGGCGCCGCCGACGTCGACCTCGACGAGCTGGCCGATGTCCCACCCGACGGCCGCAGCCAACTCGACCGGCTCAGCGAGGTCTTCCCCGGCGCCGAGCTGGTCGACGACCCGCGGCCGGGTCCCGACCGCTGAGCGGCGGGACGGGTAGCCTCGGGCCATGCCCGACCAGCCTGATCTGGGTCAACTCATGGCGCAGGCCCAGCAGATGCAAGAGCAGCTCATGGCCGCCCAGGCGGAGGCAGCCGAGAAGGTGGTCGAGGGCCAGGCCGGCGGTGGCGTGGTGCGGGTGGCGGTGACCGGCGGCATGGAGTTCCGCTCGGTGACCATCGATCCGGCAGCGGTCGACCCGGAAGATGTCGACATGCTCCAGGACCTGGTGCTGGCGGCGCTGCACGACGCCATGGCCAAGGTGGGGGAGATGCAGGAGGGGTTGACCTCGGGCCTGGGGCTGGGAGGCCTCGGCGGCCTGCTGGGCTGACCGTTCCCGGTGTACGCCGGTCCCGTTCAGGACCTCATCGAGGAGCTCGGCCGGTTGCCGGGCGTGGGCCCGAAGTCGGCCCAACGCATCGCCTTCCACCTCCTGAAGCTCCCCAAGCAGGACGCGCTGCGCCTGGCCCGGGCCGTGACCGAGGTGAAGGAGCGAGTGACGTTGTGCACCCGCTGCTTCAACGTGGCCGAGGGCGACGAGTGCGGGGTGTGCGTTGACTCCCGGCGGGAGAGCGGGGTCCTGTGCGTGGTCGAGGAACCCCGCGACATCGTGGCGGTGGAGAAGACCCACGAGTACCGAGGCCGCTACCACGTGCTCCAGGGAGCGATCAGCCCCATCGAGGGGATCGGTCCCGATCAGCTCAAGGTGCGCGAGCTGCTGGCCCGACTCGAGCCCGAGGAGATCTCGGAGGTGATCCTGTGCACCAACCCCAACATCGAGGGTGAGGCCACCGCCATGTACCTGGCCCGCCTCCTGCGTCCTCTCGGCCTGAAGGTGACGCGCATCGCCAGTGGGCTCCCCGTCGGCGGCGACTTGGAGTACGCCGACGAGCTCACCCTCGGGCGAGCCCTGGAGGGCCGCCGCGAGGTGGAGGCGTAGCTTTTCCTGTCACAGGCAGTCGTTACCGTTCGGCCATGAGGTTGTGGCCTTCGACACCCCGCCCCTACGATGGCGGCTCCAATCGAACCCTGCCCCCAGTTCGGGGGCCCCGAGCGCTCGGCGCCGGGTCCAGAGGGAGGTGACGCCGCCATGCGGCCGTACGAAATCATGCTGATCCTCGAGCCGACGCTCGAGGAGTCCGCGGTTCAGGGCCTGCTCAACCGGGTCACTGCTTCCCTCGATGCATCGCAGGCCGCGGTGACGCGGGTCGACAAGTGGGGCAAGCGGCGGTTCGCCTACGAGATCAACCACCGCACCGAGGGCTACTACGTCCTCGTCGAGCTGGGTGCCGAGCCCGTCGCTCTCGAGCAGCTCGACCGCTCCCTCCGTCTGGCGGACGAGGTCATCCGCCACAAGATCGTCCGGGTGCCCGAGGGCAAGGGCCGGAGCGCTTCTCCGCCCCGGGCCGGCGCCCTCGCCGCCTCCCGGTCCGACCAGGACACGTAGACCAAGGAAGTGAACGATCATGGCCGGTAACAACGTCACCCTCGTCGGCAACGTCACACGCGACCCCGAGCTGCGCTACACCCCCTCAGGTCAGGCGATGGCCAAGTTCGGCCTCGCGGTCAACCGTCGTTGGCAGAACCGCCAGACCCAGGCGTGGGAGGAGGCCACCAGCTTCTTCGACATCGTCGCCTGGCGGGAGATGGCCGAGAACATCGGCGAGTCCGTGCAGAAGGGCGCCCGCGTCGTGGTGACCGGGCGGCTCGAGCAGCGCACGTGGGAGACCCAGGAAGGCGACCGCCGTTCGGTGGTCGAGGTGGTCGCCGACGAGGTCGGCCCCAGCCTCCGGTGGGCCACCGCCACGGTCACCAAGAACGAGCGTCGGGGTGGCGACGGTGGCTTCGGCGGCGGGGGCGGCGGTGGCGCCAGCGGCGGTGGTGGCGGCGGGAGACCGACCAGTGGGGCCCCGTCGGGTTCCGGTGGCTACGACGACGAGGAGCCGTTCTAGATGGGCCGAAAGTCGAAGGCGCAGCCGTCCCGCGGCGAGCGCAAGGGCAAGGACACCGGGAAGCGGTTCAAGCCGAAGCCGTGCATGTTCTGCCAAGAGCAGATCTCCTGGATCGACTACAAGGACGTGAACCTGCTGCGTCGCTACATGTCCGACCGGGCCAAGATCCGCGCCCGGCGCGTCAGTGGCAACTGCGTGCAGCACCAGCGCGACGTGGCGCTGGCCATCAAGACGGCCCGGGAGCTGGCCCTCCTGCCCTACGCCACCCGGGTCAGCAGCAGTCGGGGCGGTCGTGGTGGTGGAGGGCGCGGGCGTGACCGTGACGACCGTGGGCCGAGCCGTGACGAGCGGCCGCCGCGCCCCGGTCCTGGCGATGCACCGCCTCCCGCTCCGCGGGGCGGAGCCAAGAGCGCCGATGCCCCGACCGTGCAGCAGGAGACGGTGGTGGAGTCCCAGTGAGGAACCGGCGATGAACGTGATCCTGCGCGATGACGTGGCCAACCTCGGCAAGCGCGGCGACGTCGTCGACGTGGCCGACGGCTTTGCCCGCAACTATCTGATGCCGCGAGGTCTGGCCATGCAGGCCAGCAGCGGGGCGGTGACACAGGCCGCCGGCATGCGCCGGGCCCGCGATGTGAAAGACGCCGCCGCCCGGGCCGCCGCCGAAGACGTCGCCCGCAAACTGGTGCCCGCGGTCATCCACGTCGGTGCTCGCGCCGGCAGCGAGGGCAAGCTGTTCGGGTCGGTGACCACGTCCGACATCGCCGAGGCGGTGCTGGAGCAGACCGGCGTCGAGGTCGACCGCCGCAAGATGCACCTCGAGCATCCGATCCGGGAGGTGGGCACGCATCTCGTGCCCATGAAGCTCCACGCCGACGTCGAGTTCCCCATCACCGTCGAGGTCGCCTCGGCCTGACCGGGCTCGCTCTCCCGGCGTCCCGCCACCCGGCTCGGGTGCGCCGGCAACTCCACTTCCCCGGCATCCACCAGCTCGGCGCGCCCGGCCGTCAAGCTGGAGCGGATGAGTGCGTGTGCGCTCCTTTCCGGTCGGGCCCACACCGTTGTCCACACGCTGTCCACCCCGAATTCACAGCGTTGTTCCTCTAGCGCTCCACAGGCGTGAGGAAGAAGGGTTGAGGCATATGGCCCTGGCTGAGGTTCCCCCCGGTCGCGGCCGCTCTGACGGACGCGTCCCCCCCTA
Source organism: Actinomycetota bacterium (assembly GCA_019348335.1). GTDB lineage: Bacteria > Actinomycetota > Acidimicrobiia > Acidimicrobiales > CADCSY01 > JAHWJR01. The sequence goes on along the minus strand of JAHWJR010000122.1, from coordinate 616 downwards.
CAACCTGGAGGCCGAGGAGTCGCTGCTGGGCGCCATGCTGCTCAGCCGGGACGCCATCGTCGCCGCTTCGGAGATGGGCGTCTCGGCCGACGACTTCTACAAGCCGGCGCATGCCCACGTGTACGACGCCATCACCTCGCTCTACAGCGCCGGCGAGCCCGCCGACCCGGTGACCGTCGGAGAGGAGCTGCGCCGGGCGGGGCTCCTCGCCGACGTCGGCGGCCCGGGGCTGCTGGTGTCGTTGCAGGTCCGCACGCCGGCCACCTCCAGTGCCGCCCGCTACGCCCGCATCGTCAGCGAGCACGCGCTCCTGCGCCGGCTCATCTCCGTCGCCGGCGAGATCGCCGAGATGGGCTACCGCGTACCCGACGACGTGGCCGAGGCCGTCGACCGAGCCGAGGCGCTGGTGTTCGACGTGGCCCAGCACCGGGTCAGCGACACCATGGCGCCGATCCGGGACCTGCTCGACCACAGCCTCACCCGCCTCGAGTCGCTGTACGAGAAGGGCGACTCCATCACCGGTGTCCCCACCGGCTACCAGGGCCTCGATGAGCTCCTGTCCGGCCTCCAGCCGTCGAGCCTGGTCATCGTGGGCGCCCGGCCGGCGACGGGCAAG
>JAHWJR010000121.1:1549-5970 GCA_019348335.1 Actinomycetota bacterium | reverse complement strand
GATGCCGTCGAGGAGCTGTCGACTCCGTCCTCGGCTGACGCCGGACTGCCTCGCGTGGGCGTGGTGACCAACCTGCAGACCCAAGGGGCGTTCAAGGACGTCTTCGTCTACGGGCGGAGCTTCGCCAAGGCGCTTCCGACGCTGCTCGATCCCGGTGAGCTCGACGACGGTGCCGTGGTCAGCGGCCAGTTCGGGCACCCGGGCCTGAAGAACCCCACCTACATGCACCAGAACCATCCCGTGGTGGCCGAGCTCCGGCGGCGCCACGGCACCGACCTGCGCTTCGCCGGCGTGGTGATCTGCCCGGAGCCGGTCGACGCCGACAACAAGCAGCTCATCTCCGTCCACGCCGCCCGTGTGTGCGCCGCCGCCGGCTTCGACGCCGCCCTGGTGACCAAAGAGGGTGGAGGCAACGCCGACGCCGACGTCGCCCTCAAGATGGACGAGCTCGAGGCGCTGGGCATCGTGGCCGTCGGGCTGTTCGCCGAGATGGCCGGGATCGACGGCACCGGCCCGTCCGTCGTCGTGCCTCCCAGCCGAGCAACGGCCATGGTGAGCACCGGCAACTACGATGACCCCCTGGTCCTACCGGCGGTCGACCACGCTCTGGGCGGAACGACCGTGGACCTCCTCGACCTGCCCGCCACCGAGGAGCTGCGCCTGCCGACCGCAGCCGTCTACTGCTCGTTGAGCCCCCTCGGCTGGGGCCATCTGCGCTGCGAAGCGGCGGTGTGAGGCACCGATGACAAAGGTCGTCCACTACATCAACCAGTTCTTCGCCGGGATCGGCGGTGAGGATGCCGCTGGCTCCTCACCGGTCCGCGTCGAGGGCGCCGTCGGCCCGGGACGGCGCCTCCAGCAGCTGCTGGGCGACGAACTCGAGATCGTCGCCACCGTCCACTGTGGCGACGACTACGCCTCGGGCTCCTCCGATGCCATCGAGGAGATCCTGGCCCTCATCCGCCAGGACGACCCCGACCTGCTCATCGCCGGACCGTCCTTCACCAGCGGCCGTTACGGGCTCGCCTGCGCCCGCGTCGCCGCGGCGGCGACCCAGGACGGGATCACCTCGCTGGCGGCCATGCACGAAGAGAATCCGGGCGTCGACGAGGCCGGTGGCGCCCCCGTGGTGCGCAGCGGCGTCGCCGCTCGGGAGATGGGCCCGTCGCTGGAGACGCTGGCCGCCGCCGCCGCCATCGTGGCCAGTGGCGAGCCGCTCACCAACGAGCAGGGGCGACTGGGACGGCCCCGGCGGCAAGTCGTACGGGCCGACCGGTCGGCGGCGGCCCGAGCCGTCGACCTCGCGCTCGCCCGCCTCGGCGGTGACCTGGAGGCGACCGAGGTCCCGCTGCCGCGCTTCGAGCAGGTGACGCCGGCCGCCCCGGTGGACGATGTCGGGCAGGCCGTGGTGGCCCTGGTGACCGAGGGGGCCCTGGTGCCCGAGGGCAACCCCGGCCGGCTCGAGTCTGCCCGGGCGACCCGGTGGCTGCGCTACTCCCTCGACGGCGTCGAGATCCTGGCCCCCGACCAGTACGGCTCCGTCCACGGGGGCTTCTCCACGGTGTGGGCCAACGAGGACCCGCATCGCATCGTGCCGCTCGACATCGCCCGGGAGCTGGAAGCGGAAGGGGCCATCGGCAGGCTCCACGGTGAGTACCTCGTCACCGCCGGGAACGGGACCTCAGTGGCCAATGCCCGTCGCTTTGGGATCGAGTGGGCCGCCGACCTTCGCCGTTCGGAGGTACGGGCGGCCATCCTGACCTCCACTTGAGGGACCGGCACGCGTTGCGGGGCAACGCTGGCGAAGGAGTTGGAGCGGGCAGGGATCGCCACCGCCCTGCTGTGCAACCTGGTGTCGATCGCCGAGCGCGTGGGGGCTCCTCGGATCGTCGCCACCCGGGGCATCCCGTACCCCACGGGTGATCCGTCTCTCGGACCGGCGCAGGAGCGGGCGTGGCGCCGGAAGCTGGTGGAGCGAGCGCTCGAAGCGGTGGCCACGCCGGTGTCGTCACCAACCATTTTCGAGGTCAACGGCGGAAAGGACAATGCATGAACGCCCCAGTGGTCGTCGCCGCAACTCAGGTCCTCGCCCACGTGCCGGGCATGGTCCGCCACGGGTCCAAGCCGTCGCGCGAGCTACCCAAGGATGCCGAAGTCGAGCGCAAGTTCCTGGAATCGCTGCGCACGTTCGACGAGGCGGTCGCCTATCCCCCGCACCAGGCCTACCTCTCGACCCTGCACCCGCGCGCCCTGCCCGAGCGGCCATGGGTCGGCACGACCGGCGGCTCCGCCTCTCGCTTCGGTGGTGGCGGCGAGGTGATGCCGGAGGAAGAGCTGCTCGGGCTGTTGGCGGCGGTCGACGAGGCGGGGCTGGTGACCCTGACCCCGGGCCTCGCCGAGCGGGCGGCGGCGGCGTTGCGGACGCACCCGCTGGGCAAGCACCTGGCCCTCGACCGCATCGAGCGGGCCGTCGGTGACGTGGGCGGCGCCCGTGAAGCACCGGGGTCGTTGGCGCTGCATGTCGGCGCCGGTCGAGCCGAGGGCGCCGTGCGTCCGGCGGACGAGGTCGACCAGGCGCTGACGGCTTCGGTGCTGCTGGAGAACCTGTCGTCCAAGGCGACGGCCACCCTGGCCCTGCTGCACCTGGTCCACGACCACGATCTCGACCCGCAGTCGATCGACTACGTGATCGGCTGTGGCGAGGAGGCCATCGGCGATCGCTACCAGCGCGGAGGTGGCAACCTGGCCAAGGCGGTGGCCCATGCTGCCGGCCTCTCGGAAGCGTCCGGCATGGACATCAAGAACTTCTGCGCGGCGCCCATCCCGGCCCTGATGGTGGCAGCCAGCCTGGTGCAATCGGGCGTGTTCAAGCGGGTGGCGGTGGTGGCCGGTGGCAGCCTGGCCAAGCTCGGCATGAAGTTCCAGGGTCACCTGCGCAACGACCTCCCCGTCCTCGAGGACGTCCTGGGGGGTGTGGCGGCACTGGTCGAGGCCGACGACGGCGTGTCGCCGATCCTGCGCCTCGACAGCGTGGGACGTCACCGGGTCTCCGCCGGCGGCTCCGCTCCCCAGATCATGGAGGCGCTGGCCCTGGAGCCGCTGCAACGGCTGGGCCTGACCACCACCGACGTGGACGACTTCGCCACCGAGCTGCACAATCCCGAGATCACCGAGCCGCAGGGCTCGGGCAACGTGCCCGAGCGCAACTACCGCACGCTTGCCGCCCTTGCCAGCAAGCGCGGGGACATCGCCCGGGAGGAGATCCCCGCCTTCGTGCAGACCCGCGGGATGCCCGGGTTCGCCCCTACCCAGGGTCACCTGGCGTCGGGCCTCTGCTACCTTCCTCACGCCCTCGCCCGCCTGACGTCGGGAGAGGCACGAAGAGTGATGATGATTGCCAAGGGAAGTCTCTTCCTGGGGCGCATGTCGCAGTTGTCGGACGGAATGAGCCTGTTGCTCGAACGCAATCAAGGCCAAGAAAAAGGAAACCAAGGAGAATGAAGGAGGTGAGCACATGCTGAAGGGGAAGCAAGTCGTCGCTCTCGGTGAACGGGACGGCGTCTCCGGCCCCGCCATCGCCGCCTGCGTCGAGGCGGCCGGTGGCACCGTGGCGTTCTCCGCCACCGAATGCTTCGTTTGAACGTCGGCAGGTGCCATGGACCTGGACAGCCAGGAGCAGTTGCTCCGGCTGTCGGAGACCCACGGACGTGATGATCTCGTGGTGGTGATCGGAGCTCCCGACCCGGAGAGCGCCGCAGTCACCGCCGAGACCATCGCCAAGGGGGATCCCTCGTACGCAGGTGCATTGGCAGGGGTCCAGTTGGGCCTCGAAGTACGCCACGTTCTCGACGAAGAGATCAGACAGGAAGTGCCGGACGACATCTGGGATGCCCAGATCGGCGTCATGGCCGACGTGCTCGACGGGGCGGCCTTGACCGAGGCCGTGGCCAAGGCGAGCCAGGGCGACGGCGCCTCGGGCTGACGGCATCGTCTTTCACGACGACCCGCCCGCCTGCTCACCGGCCGTCGCCAACGCTGCTGCCACCGCCTGTGCCGCTCGGGCACGCCGGCGGGTCGGCACCACGCGTTCGGCGACGACCTCGGTGCGACTCTGTGTCGCTCCTCCGGCCCGGAAGAACCGCCGTCGGACACGGCCGACGACGACCACCTCGACGTCGACGTCGAGGTCGGCAGCGGAGGCCGGCGGGTTGACCCATGCCACCGGAACGGTCTCGGCACGTTCCCCGGGGCGGAGCACGGTCACGTCATAGCTGACGACCACATCACCTGACGGCAGCAGGCGTTCTTCGGGCGGGCGGGAGAGGCGGCCCCGCAGGATGGCGACGTTCACGGCACGTCCCTTTCTGACAAGTGGTTGTCGCGGGGAAGCGCCGGCCGCCAGCGTAACGGCGGGGTGAGAC
>JAHWJR010000121.1:0-1449 GCA_019348335.1 Actinomycetota bacterium | reverse complement strand
CGGCGTCGGCGAAGCCGGAATCGGCGTCGACCACCCGCCGGAACAGCTCCCGCGCCCGGGGAAGGTCCCCACAGCGCTCAGAAAGGGCGGCCAGGGCGTACCACAAGCGCAGATGGTGCTCCCGAGGATTGCGGACCTCGACGGGGCCCTGCTCGAGCAGGCGAATGGCCTCGGTCACCTTGCCGCGGTCGGCCAGGGCTCCGGCCGCCACGATCCGGCCTTCGACCACCACCGGCGCCGGCGCCCCGTCCCGACGCAGCTCGTCCCAGAGTCGCTCCACGTCGTCGTAGTGACGGAGGGCGCGATGGCAGTCGGCCAGGACGGGGTGCTGCTCGATGGAGCCGCTGAGGCGTTGAGCCGCCTCCAACTCGGCGATGGCCGCCCGCCACTTCCCCATGCGGTACAGCGTGAGGCCGTGGAGCTCCCGGACGGCAGCCACGTCTGGAGCCCGCCGGGCGAGCCGCTCGAGCAGTCGCCGAGCGTCGGGATAGCGCTCCCGCTCGTAAGCACGAGTGGCGTCCTGCAGCCGCTTGGCGTCCCGCTCGGCGGTCGTCGCTCCGACGCTGGCCGCCAGTTCCTCGTTGACCTCCGCCGGGAGCTTGGCCGGGCGACGGCCCGAATCGCCGGCCGGACGCTCCCGGGTCCCCGCCCCGCCGCGTTCCTTCTCTTCCTCCACCCGCCCGGCGTCGGTCCACTCCTCCGGCGGCGACGGCGGCCCACCCTCGGGCACCGGAGCCGGCCTGGACGCACCGTCGCCAGTCGAGCGCAGCGTTCGGGCGCCCCGTCGAGCGACACCACCCCATCCCCGCCCTTCGACACCGGCGTCGCCGGCGCTCCTCCGGCGCTCACTCGCCCCCCCGCCCCGCCCCGGGCCGGGGGCCGACTTCCCGCGACCCGCAGGCTTCCTCGGGCCGCCGGTGCCTGGCCGACGGCCTCGAGGGTCGCCAGTCCCACGACGAGGGGAACCGGGACCGGGGCGACGATCGGAAGGCACGTCGCCGACGCTACCGCCAGAGCGCCACACGCCCGAAAACGGCGACGAGCCCCGCACAGCGGGGCTCGTCGTAGAGAAATTTCCGGCGGCGACCTACTCTCCCAGGGGGTCACCCCCCAAGTACCATCGGCGCAGACGGGCTTAACTTCCGTGTTCGGAAAGGGAACGGGTGTGGCCCCGCCGCCATGGCCACCGGAAAATCGGTGCTGTTGTCAGTTGCCCGTTTGCTAGAGCTCGGGCTCCTGTAAGCGTTCGATAGCGAGCACGAGCATTGAGTGTTGATTCAAGCCCTCGGCCGATTAGTACCGGTCAGCTGAACACGTTGCCGTGCGTACACTTCCGGCCTATCGACGTGGTCGTCTGGCCACGGGCCTTACCTGGTTATCCAGTGGGAGATCTAATCTTGGAACGAGCTTCGCGCTTAGATGCTTTCAGCGCTTATCCCTTCCGCAGGT
>JAHWJR010000120.1 GCA_019348335.1 Actinomycetota bacterium | reverse complement strand
CTCCGACGAGGCCCCGGCGGAGCGCCCCGGCGAGCCCGGGGCGTAACCTCGCGGCATGGCCCGGGTGCTCGTCGCCACCGACGGCTCGGAGCTGGCCGTCGCCGCCGGCGCCGAGGCTCTCCGCCTGCTCGGCAGCGGGCACGCCTACACCCTCCTGACCGTCCTTCCCCCACCCGGCGCCCCGTTGCTCGCCGAGGGCGACGCCGCCGTGGCCGGCGTGGCGGGCGTCGGTGCCGGCGGTCTCGGCGCCGTGCCGACCTACGACTCGCAGGTCGCCGAGGACGAGGCCCGGGCGCTCGAGCGCGAGGGCCGCGACATCCTGGAGCGGACGGCCGACGGTTTCGGAGGCGAGCTACCCGCCGGCGCCCAGCGCGAGCTGCGCTACGGCGACGCCGGGCCGGCGATCTGCGAGGTGGCGGCCGACGTGGGGGCCGACGTGGTGGTCGTCGGCTCGCACGGGAGCGGGTTCGTGCGCCGGGTGCTGGTGGGCTCGGTGAGCCAGCACGTCGTCCACCACTCGCCGTGCCCGGTGCTGGTGGTGCGCCAGCGGGATCAGGACGGGACGGGCAGCGCCAGCGAGTAGCACTCCAGCAGCAGGCCGTCGTCGAGGCGCCGGTCGCGCTCGGGTCGCCGCACGAAGCCCAAACGGTCGTAGAGGCGGTGGGCACTCACCATCGACGGCGTGGTGACCAGGCACACGCCGGCCTTGCCCGCAGCCGCCGCCCGCTCGACGCACGCCCGCACCAGGGCGGCGCCCACCCCCCGGCCCTGGGCGGCGGGGTCGACCACGAGCATGCGCAGCTCGGCTTCGTGTCGGGTGGCCACCTCGGCCCACGGACCGGGCCCGGGGACGTAGGTGATGCCGCCCAGTGGTCGCGCCCGGCCGTCCGCGTCGTCGCCGCTGCCGTCACCGTCGACGGCGACCAGGACCTCGCAGGCACCGGCGCGGGCCGCCACGTCCCGCAACACCTCGGCGTAGTCCCCCAGGTGGTGACCGAGGATGTCGGCGTAGACCCGCACCGTCAGGTCCCCGAGCTGGGCGTGCTCGTCCGGGCGGACGGGACGGATGATGAGCGACGACGCCGCCATGGGCGTTCCACGCTATGACCGCCACCCTCGGGCCGGCACGGTGCGAGCGGGCCGGTAGCGTCGCCCGGCGTGGAGCCGACGCCGTCGCCCGTCCGGCCGAGGTGATCGCCACCGGCACCCTCGTGGTGCTCCCCTCGCTCAGCTTCGCCGTGGCCGAGCTGGTCAAGATCAAGGGGATCGTCCACTACGAGGAGCGGCTGCTGTGCCTGCTCCTGTTGCTGCGAGACCCCGAGCAGCGCATGGTCTACGTGACCTCGGTGCCCGTCGACCCGGCGGTCGTCGACTACTACCTGGGCTTCCTGCCCGACCCCGCCGGCGCCCGCCGGCGCCTCCACCTGGTGTCGGTGGGCGAGGGCGGGCCCCGTCCGTTGACGCAGAAGCTCCTCGACCGTCCCGACCTGGTCCCCGAGCTCCGGGCGCTCGCCGCCGACCCGAGGGGCGCCTGGCTCCTCCCCTTCAACGTCACTGCCGCCGAGTGGGCGCTGGCCGACGCCCTCGATGTGCCGCTGTACGGGCCCCGTACCGGCCTGGTGGCGCTGGGCTCCAAGAGCGGTTCCCGGCGCGTCGCCCGCCGGGCGGGGGTGGCGGTGCTGGCGGGGGAGGAGGCGCTGTTCTCGGTGGAGGAGACGGCCGAGGCCCTGGCCCGGCTGCGGGACGAGCGCCCCGAGGCCGGCGCCGCCGTGGTCAAGCTCAACAACGGCTTCTCCGGCCAGGGCAACGCCATCGTCGACCTCGCCGGCCTGGCCGACCCCCTGCCGGCGTCACCCACCATGTTCTGCGCCGGCGAGGAGTCGTGGCCGTCGTTCGCCGCCAAGATCGCCGTCGAGGGGGCCATCGTCGAGGAGCTGGTCGACGCCGACGGGATGGTGTCACCCAGCGTCCAGCTCCGCATCACCCCCGGTGGGCAGGTGGAGCTGATCTCCACCCACGACCAGGTGCTCGGTGGTCCGGCCCGCCAGGTGTACCTCGGGTGCCGGTTCCCGGCGGCGAACGGCTACCGGGCCGCGATCCAGGAGGCCGCCCGCCGGGTGGGAGCGGTCCTGGCCGGCGAGGGGGTGGTGGGATGGCTGGGGATCGACTTCGTCGCCACTCCGGCGGCGCGGGGCGCCAGGGGCGCCGAGGTCACGCTGAGCGAGATCAACCTGCGCATGGGCGGCACCACCCACCCGTACTGGATGGCCCGCCTGGCCACCGGTGGCGCCTACGACGCCACCACCGGGGAGTTGGTCGCCGGCGGCGTCGCCAAGTGCTACGTCGCCACCGACAACCTCGTGTCGCCCGGCCTGGTGGGACGGCCGCCGGCAGCGGCGATCGAGACGGTGGAGGGCGCCGGCCTCGGCTACGACGCCGCCCGCGCCACCGGTACCACCCTGCACCTGCTGGGCGCCCTGACCGACCACGGCAAGATGGGCGTCACCTGCATCGGCGACAGCATCGAGGAGGCCGAGGAGCGCTTCGCCGAGGTGAGCGCCAAGCTGGAGACGGCGGGCGGGTAGGGCCCGGGCATGATCGACGTCACCCCCGGCACCATCCTCGTGTTCTCCGACATCGCTTGCCCGTGGGCCGGCGTCGCCGTGCACCGCCTGCACGCCTGCCGCTCCCGCCTGGGCCTCGACGGCGAGGTCGAGCTCGACCACCACGCCTTCCCCCTCGAGCTGGTCAACCAGCGCCCCATCTCCAAGCGGGTGTTCGACGCCGAGGTGCCGGTGGCCGGGGCTCTGGTCCCCGACGCCGGCTGGCAGATGTGGCAGCGGCCGGCGGCGGAGTGGCCGGTGACCACCCTGCCGGCGCTCGAGGCGGTCCAGGCGGCCAAGGCCCAGGGCCTCGCCGCGTCGGCAGCCCTCGATCTGGCTCTGCGCCGGGCGCTCTTCGCCGAGAGCCGCTGCATCTCGCTGCGCCCGGTGGTGCTGGAGGTGGCCCGGTCCTGTCCCGAGGTCGACGTTACCGCCCTGGCCGAGGCCCTCGACGACGGAAGGGCCCGCCGCCAGGTCATGGACGATCTGGAGTGGGCCCAGACCGACGAGGTGCAGGGCAGTCCCCACCTGTTCCTGGCCGACGGGAGCGACACCCACAATCCCGGCGTCGAGCTCCACTGGCTGGGAGCCCACGGGCGGGGCTTCCCGGTGGTCGACACCGACGACCCCTCGGTCTACGACGACCTGCTCCGCCGGGCCGCCTCCTGAGCGGGACGGTCACCGTGGCGGAGGCGGCCTGTGCCTTCTGCCGAATCGTGGCGGGGGGCCAGCCGGCGCACGTGGTCCACGCCGACGACCGGTGCCTGGCCTTCCTCGATGCCCGCCCGCTGTTCCCCGGCCACACCCTCGTCGTGCCCCGGGAGCACCACGAGACGCTGGCCGACCTGCCGGTTGCCCTGGTGGGGGCGGTGTTCGGCGCCGCCCAACGCCTGGCCCGGGCCATGGAAGACGGGCTCGGGGCCGCCGGCAGCTTCGTCGCCTGCAACAACCGGGTGAGCCAGAGCGTGCCCCACCTCCATGTCCACGTGGTGCCCCGCCGTCCCAAGGACGGGCTGCGGGGCTTCTTCTGGCCCCGGCAGCGCTACGACGGCGAACAGCACATGGCCGAGGTGGCCGCCACGCTGCGGGCGGCGCTGGCCGGGGCGCCGGGCACCGGGTCGGGGCCGGCCGGCTGAGCGCCGGGTCAGGGGGCGGCCCGTCTGCCGCCACGACCGCCCGTAGGCTGGCGTCAGTGGACGGCTCCGTGGCGACCGCTGGCACGAGGGCCGGCGGTGACGCCGGTGGTCAGCCGCCGGCGAGCCCTGCGGGGGATCGGTCGCCGACCGGTCCCGGCTTGCGGTCGCTGCATCCCCGCCAGGTGCAGGTGTGGACGGTCGGGTGGGGGCTGGTGGCGCTGATCTTCCTGGCCGGGACGCTCCTCACCGAGGTGCTCATCTCGCTGCCCGGCCCACCCCGGCTGCCGTGGCCGGTGGGCGCCGCCAGCGGCGTCCTCGCCGCCGCCGCTGCCGCGCTGGTGTGGAAGCTGCCGCGGCTGGCCTTCGGGGCGTGGCGCTACGAGCTGACCGACTCCACCCTCGAGCTGCGCCGCGGCCTGGTGGTCCGCACCCACAGCGCCATCCCGTACTTCCGGGTCCAGCACATCGACATCACCCGCAGCCCCGTCGAGCGGGCCCTGGGCCTCTCGCAGCTGGTGGTGCGCACGGCGGCGGCCACCACCGACGCCAGGATCCCGGGCATCGCCGCCGCCGACGCCGAGGGGCTGCGCGACGTGGTCCTGGCCCGGAGTGGCCGTGGCGACGCAGTCTGACCTGGACGCTCCGGCGCCGCCGGCGCCGGCACGCGCCCCCGACCCGGCCCGTCCCCGCAGGCTGCACCCGGCCAGCCCGGTGCTCGACGTGTCGGCGCTGGGCCGCCAGCTCGTGGGCCCCGGCGTGGTGGCCCTGGGCGCCGGCGGGGCGCGGGTGCTGCTGGTGGGCGTGGCCCTGGTCCTGGCGGCGCGCGTCCTGGCCTGGTGGCGGCGGACCTACGTGCTCGACGGCGGGGTCCTGCGGGTCGAGTCGGGGATCGTGGTGCGCAACCAGCAGCTGATCCCGTGCGAGCGCATCCAGCAGGTGAACCTGGTCCGCAAGGTTCGCCATCGGGCACTCGGGGTGGCGGTGCTGACCGTGGAGACGGCGGTGGGGGGCGGCGCCGGCGTCCGGCTCGAGGCCCTGGCCGCCGGCGAGGCCGAGCGGCTCCGTCGCCGCCTGCTGGCGGCCAAGTCCCGGGCGGCCGGCACCGTGCCGGCGCCGGCCGCCGCCGTCGTCGAGGCGAGTGAGCCGGCGCCAGCGGTCCCGGCGGAACAGGTCGTCGTGCGACTGAATCACCGCCAGCTGGCGGTGGCCGGGCTGACCGGCGCGCAGCTCCTGGTGGTGTTCGTCTTCGCCGCCACCGTGCTCCAGTTCGTCGACGACCTGGCGTGGAGGCCGCTGCGCCAGCTCGACCCGTCGGCACTTCAGGTGGTGGGCCCCGCGTTCTTCGCCGTCGCCGCCGCCGGGTTCGTCGCCGTGTGGCTGGGCACGGCCGCCGCCGCCGCCATCGTCGCCGACAGCGGCTACACGCTGTCCCTCGTGGGCGACGAGCTCCACGTGCGGCGGGGCCTGCTCGACCGCAAGGAGGCGACGCTGCCGCTGGCCAGGGTGCAAGCGGTGCGGGTGGCCGTATCCCTGCCCCGCCGGCTGCTGGGGCTCGTCTCGGTTCGCATCCACAGTGCCGGAGGGGGGGCCGAGGCCGACGACAGCCAGGTGGCGGTGCCCGTGCTCCCCGCAGCACAGCTCGACCGTGTGCTGGCGCGGGTGGTGCCCGGCATCCGCCCGCTCCCAGCCCTGCGCCGTCCCCCACGGGCGGCCCTGCGCCGGGCCGTGGCCCGTCGGGTGGCCCCGGCGTCGGCGTTGGCCGTGGTGCCCGCCCTGGCGTTGCGGCCGTGGGGGGCGCTGGCGCTGCTGGCGGTGCCCGGGGCCGCCCTCGCCGGCGTGGCTGCCTACCGGGGGTTGGGCCACGCCCTCGACGAGGGAGTGCTGATCGCTCGCTCGGGGGCGTTCATCCGCCACACCGTGGTGGTGCCCCTCGGCCGGGCCCAGAGCGGGCGGGTGCGGTCGACCCCGCTGCAGCGCCGGGCCGGGCTGGCCACCCTGCTGGTCGACCTGGCCGGCCCCGGCCGCCCGGCGCGGGTGGTCGACGAGTCGGCGGCAACCGCCGAGAGACTGCTGGTCTCGGTGGTCGGGAGTACGGTCCGGTGATGGTCGCACCCATCGCCGCCGCCGGCACCACCACCACCGAGGTGCAACGCATCGTGGGCGACCCGCTGCCGACCTGGGTCGTCGTCGGCGCCGGCCTGGCCATCCTGGCCGTCATCGTGGTGGCCGGCCTGATCGCCCGCCGGC
>JAHWJR010000119.1:2763-5995 GCA_019348335.1 Actinomycetota bacterium | reverse complement strand
GCCGGCGCCTTCTTGGCGGCTGGAGCCTTCTTGGCGGCTGGAGCCTTCTTGGCCGAAGCCCTCTTCTTGGCGACCGGCGCCTTCTTCTTGGCCGGCGCCTTCTTCTTGGCCGGCGCCTTCTTCTTGGCCGGAGCCTTCTTGGCGACGCCCCGACGCCGGCCGCTCGCCTGCCCCGGAGGCGAGGCCGCGCCGGCGTCGGGCCCGCCAGCGTCAGTCGCGTCACCCGCCGCTGGCGAGGGGCCCCCGGCAGCGCCCTTCGCTCGACCCCGTGCCGGTGGCGAGCTGGTCGTCGCCACGGGCTGTCGGGCCCGCCCCTTGGCCACGTGTCCCAGTTGCGACGCCAGCCGGTTCCGTGCGCTCAGCCCACCGGTCTCGACATCGAACAGCCATTCGGCCTCCTGGGGCCGGCCCCGAGAGGTGTAGGAGAAGCGCACCACCCACAGGCCCTCCTCCAGCTGGAAGGCGCCCCACGCCGCATCGACGTCTTCTTCGCTCAGCCGCACCCCGCGCTCGCCGAGGTTGCGCAACACCGACCGTCCGAGCGGAAGCGACGACGGTCCCAGCCGTGCCTTGTCGAAGGTCAGCCCCAACGCGCGGTTGACGACACGGGCCTGCTCGGCCCGGACGGGGGCGGCGAACCGGCTCACCCATTCGACGTCGGTCCCGGCCTCTTTGGCGACCTGCTCGATGGACCAGCCCGCCCGGAGGCGATCCTGGAGCTCCCGTGGGCTCAGCTCGCTGGTGTGCCCGGTGCGCGGGTGCTGCCTGGCCTCGGCGGAGGCCCGGCGGTCCCGCCGCCGCTCCGCTTCCGCGATCGTCAACAACAGCTCTCCGTTGAGGTCGACCACGAACTCGTCGGAGTTCGAGCCTCTCCCCAGACTGAAGATCAAGCCGTCGTGCTCTGCGGTGAACCCGACGAGATGAAGCTTCTGCACCAGCGTCTCCCGGCGGTACGGCCCGCAGTTCGGGCCGTCCCTTCCAGGCGACGGTAGCACCGGTGACGTCGAAGGACGCGGACGCTGCTCACGGGTATGGCGCCGGTTCTCGGTGGCCCGCGGTCAGGGGCTGGCGTCGGTCTTTGCCCGCCGTGCCCACGCCGTCACGACGGGCTCAACGTCGGCGGAGCACGGCCAGCAGCTGCGAGGCGGTGATCACGTTGGCGCCTCCCCGGCGACTGCCCTCCTGCACCCGCCGGTCGTCGGAGGCCACGACGACCGGACGGGCACCGGCCAGCTCGGAGACAAGGTCGATCACCACGTCGTCGGCCTCGACACCGTCGGGCGAGTAGCGCACCTGCACCCGGGCCCGGCGGTCCCGGTCGGCCGGCGCGCTGGCGCCGTGCCCGGCACCGTCGAACACCAGCTCCAGGCGGGCACCGGTCCGGGCGGCGAGCTCGGCGGCGGCGTCGGCCAACCAGCGCCGCTGCTCCGGCAAGGACAGCTCCGGTCGGGCGAGCTTGGTGACGTTGTAGCCGTCGACCAGCACGAGCACGCCCTCCATGCGCACCAGATGGTCGGCCGCCTCGGCACTGTCGTCCCACACCCCCGGCGGGAGCTCGGCCGGCTGCGGAGCCGGACGCGACGGTGCCGCCGACGCCCGTGCCGATGGCGGTGTGGCTCGAGCCGGGCCAGGCGTCGGGGCGGTGATGATCGGCGGCACCGACGGGGCGAAGGGCGCCAGCTGGCGGGCGGCCGTCGCCAGCGCGTCGGCGAGCGTCGACACCGTGGCGGTGACGGCATCGACCAGTGCCTCGACCTCGGCGACCCGGTCCCCCGGCGGGCCGGCTCCGCTCGCCACGGCGCCGGACGGAGGTGCACCGCCGCTTCCGTCACTCCCTCCCGTTGACTGCTCCTGTTCGAGCTGGTGCACCTGTTCCTGCGCCCGGCGACGCTCCGCTTCGAGCTCGGCGCACCGCTGGCGGAGATGGTGGAGCTCGGCGGCGAGATCCCGGCCATCGGCGGCCTGGCGACGGCCCTCCTCCAGCTCCGCCTCCAGGCCTGCCACCCGCTTGCGCAGACGCCCCGTCTCCGACTCCGCCCGGCGCCGGGCCCTGCGCTCGACGGCGAGCTGCTCCTTGACCTCGACCAGCTCGGCCACGCGCCGGGCCAGCTCAGCCTCGGCTCGTCGCAGCGACTCGTCCACTGCCGCCAGCCGGCGGGCCGTCTCCCGCTCGCTGCGCGCCCCCCTGGCCTCGCCGGCAGCCTCGGCGGCGGCGGCAGCCAGCTCGGCGAGCTCCTCCTCCCATCCGCCAGGGCGGTCGAGGAACAACCATCCGGCCCGGCCGACGACGTCCTCGGAGGTGGCGTCACGCACCGCGCCGCGGAACTCGTCGTCGTCGTCCAGCACCCGCCGGGTGGCAGTGAGCGCCCGGTCGGGAAGCCGGGTGAAGCGTAGGAACGGGCGCAGGCCGCGGGGAACCGGGAGCGGGGGTTCGTCGGCCTCGCCTCGCCGACCGACGATCACTGCCACCTCCAGTGCCGGGCGGAGGAGCCCGTCGAGCGCGCTCAGCGGGAGGTCCCGTCGCCGAGCTGCTCGACCCCCCTCCCCGTACCGCACCAGCGGCAGGCCACGTCCTCGACCTCCTCGGCCAGGACGTCCTCGTGCTCGATCACCAGCTCACCGCCGAGGCTGTAGTGGTGGAAGGCCCGGGTGCGACGACGGAGCGTCACGTCGAAACGGGTGAGGTTGCCGCACGCCGAGCAGCGGTAACGGGCGCCCACGCCGGCGATGGTACCGGCGGTCCCGCCGGCGCCGGTCGGCCCGGAGCTTGCCCACCGGTCACACCGGGCCGCTCCGTCGGGAGCGGTACCCTCGCTTCCCATGGTCTCCGCCTTCGTCCTCGTGCGCGCCGAGCCCCGTCGGATCGCCGACCTCGCCGTGGCCCTGGCCGATGTCGACGGTGTGGCCGAGGTCTACTCCACCGCCGGCGAGGCCGACATCGTCGCCGTGGTGCGGGTCCGCCACCACGACGAGCTGGCCGACGTGGTCACCAGACGGGTGAACGGGCTGGAGGGCGTGCTCGAGACACGGACGCTCATCGCCTTCCGGGCCTACAGTCGTCACGACCTCGACTCGATGTGGAGCCTCGGCGCCGAGTGAGGCCGCCGGTGCCTCAGTCGGGCGTGTGCGCCCGCTTGGCCTCCTGCGACACCGCCACCGCCTGCTCGAGCACCCGCACCGCCGCCCCGTCGTCGACCGAGGCCGACGCCGCCGCGTAGCCCTCCAACAAGTC
>JAHWJR010000119.1:0-2663 GCA_019348335.1 Actinomycetota bacterium | reverse complement strand
CCGCCGCCCCGTCGTCGACCGAGGCCGACGCCGCCGCGTAGCCCTCCAACAAGTCGTCGGCCACGCCGGCGGCCACGAGGCCGGCGGCGGCGTTGAGCAGCACCAGGTCGCGGTGAGGACCACGCTCGCCGTCGAGCACCCTCGTGGCCAGCTCCCGGTTCAACCGAGCGTCACCGCCCCGGATCGACGACGAGTCAGCCGGGGAGATGCCGAGGTCGGACGGCTCGACGGTGGACGCCCGCACCGTGCCGTCCCGCAGCTCGAGCACGGTCGACGTCGTCGTGGTGGTGAGCTCGTCGAGACCGTCGTGGCCGTACACCACCAAGGCCCGGTCGGCCCCCTTGGCCTCCAGCACACCGATCATCTTCTCGGCCATCCCGGGGTCGCTGACCCCCACGACCTGGCGGCGCACACCCGCCGGGTTGGCGAGGGGCCCGAGGAAGTTGAACACCGTGGGAACGCCGAGCTCCCGCCGGGTGGGGCCGGCGTGGCGCATGGATGGGTGGAACCGGGGGGCGAAGCAGAACCCCAGCCCGGCCTCGGTCACGCAACGGGCGACGCCCTCCGGCCCGAGGTCGATGACCATCCCCAGCGCCTCCAACAGATCGGCTGACCCGCTCGTGGAGGAGGCGGCGCGGTTGCCGTGCTTGCACACCGCCGCTCCGCCGCCGGCGATGACGAAGCTGGCGATGGTGGAGACGTTGAACGCCGCCGCCCGCCGGCTGCGGGCCCCGCCGGTGCCGCACGTGTCGACGGCCACCAGCCCCGGTGGCAGCGGGACGCGCTCGGCCGCGCGGAGCATGGCCTGCACCAGGCCGCTCATCTCCGCCACCGTCTCGCCCTTGATGCGCAGCGCCACCACGAAGGCGGCGATCTGCGCCGAGGTGGCAGCGCCCTCGAGCACCTCGGCCAGCGCCGCGCCGGCGTGCGAGGCGCTCAGGTCGTCACCGGCGATCAGCGTCCGCAGGACCCCCGACCACCCTCCCAGCGACTCGAGCGAAGGGACGGGCGCGAGGCCGGTCGGACCAGGCTGCGGGCTTCCACCTGCGCGGTCCTCGACCGGTGCACCCACGGCCCGCCCGCTCCGTTCGCCCGGCTCGATCAGGCCGAGCGCCGGCGCTGGCGGATGATCCGCCGCCGCTCGCGCTCGGTTGCCCCACCCCACACGCCGTCACGCTCGCGCGCTCCCAGGGCGTGCTCGAGGCACGCCTGGCGCACAGGGCACACCCCGCACACCTCCTTGGCGGCCTCTGCCTCCTCGTCCTCGTGCGGGTAGAAGACGTCGGGGTCGATGCCCTTGCACGCCGCGTGCTGACGCCAGGTCTGCTTCATCGTGCGGCTCTCCATCCTTGCGGTCGCGGTCACTCGCGGCTTGAAGATGCAGTATCGTTCAGGCGGGCGCTGTGAGTCCAGGCCGCCACGCGCTCGACGGCAGGCCGGGTGCTCGGCTCGGCCCCGGCGAGCGTCAGTCAGGGCGCCGGCGCCGCGGCCCGACGTGGACCCAACCACCCTCGTCCCTGGCGGCGAAGGCATCGATTCCCGGCACCGTGCGGGTCCGCCGGCCCGGCACGACGTGCTTGGGGAAGCGGTTCTCCCCGGTATGAGGGTCGTAGGTGTAGTGGTGGTGCGGGCAGTCGACCTCGTCCTCCCACAGCGAGCCCTCGTCGAGCGGCAGGCCCTGGTGGG
Source organism: Actinomycetota bacterium (assembly GCA_019348335.1). Lineage (GTDB taxonomy): Bacteria > Actinomycetota > Acidimicrobiia > Acidimicrobiales > CADCSY01 > JAHWJR01. The sequence continues at coordinate 977 of JAHWJR010000119.1, read as the reverse complement.
GGCAGATGGTGCCGAAGGCAACCACCGAGCCGTCCGACAGGCGGGTGAGCAGCACCGGGCGGCCCCCGACCTCGACCCGCAGGAATCGAGGCCCCGTCACCTCGGCCGACCTCGCCACCCGTTCCCACGACTCGCTCACCGCTTCTCCCTCGCCCGGGCGCCGGCCGGCCGGGGCAACGTGGCGCCTCGGGCCCACGCTACGGGCCCGTGGGGAGGCGGCCGGCGGTAGCCTCCCCGGGTCCGCCGACCGCCGAGATCGAGGTGCACGATCGCCAGCCCCGTGGACGTCCTCGACCGCCGTGCCCTCATCGCCGGCACCCTCACCGCCCTCGCCGTCATCGTCCCGGTGACGCTGCTGGGTGAGCTCGTCGGAGCCGGTGACGAGGACACCAACCTGGTGTTCGCCTTCCTCGTCCCGGTGCTCATCGGCTTCGGCGCCGGTGCCTACGTGGCGGCACGACGGGCCGTCGCCGGGCCGCTGACCAACGGGGCGCTGGCCGCCGTGGCTGCCTTCGCCCTCGTCCAGGGGCTGGGGCTGGTCCGCCGGCTGGTCGCCGGCGAGCCGATCTCGCTGGCCAGCATCGCCTTCGCCGCCCTCCTGGCCTACTCCTGCGGACTGGTCGGTGCCGTCATCGCCACCCGTCGCCGCCCGTCGTCCGCCCGTCGACACCCGTTGCGCTAACTGTGCTCACCACGTATTGACCACCCCCGGCGACCGGGCACACCATGGACGGTCGGAGTGGACATCCACCTGCAGCAGACGTCGACACGAGCCGAGATGGAAGCGACCCTGCGCGCCCTGCATCGCGACGCCGCCTCGGCCCGGCGGATGCTGCGTCGACCCCGGCGGCCCCGTCGGTCGGCCCCCGGCGCACCCCGGCTCTGGGATGCCTCTCCCGTCGACTCCCGCCCCGACGACTGCTGGCGCTGTGACGCCGCCGTGTCCGCCGACACCCTCGGCCTGTGCCCGGCCTGCC
>JAHWJR010000118.1:2354-6010 GCA_019348335.1 Actinomycetota bacterium | reverse complement strand
GGGGTGTCGACGACGATGAGGTCGTAGGTGCCGGAGGCGTGCAGCTCGTAGAGCCGTTCCATGGCGATGTAGTCGTGGCTGTGCACGAACTTCCCGGTGACGTTGCGGTACAGCGGGTTGGACAGGATGGCGTCCCGGGTCCGGGCATCGGGCGCGTGCCGGCGCACCAGGTCGTCCCAGCTCTGCTTGGTGTCGAGCATGGCCGCCCACAGCTCGCCCCGGGGCTCTGCCCCCGACACCGCCAGCGCCTCCGCCGGGACCCGGGTCGCCTCGTTGCCCAGGCCGGCCAGGCCCATGGCCCCGGCCAGGCGCCGGGCCGGGTCGACGGTCAGCACCAGCACCTTGCCGCCCAGGTGGACCGCGGCCATGGTCCCGAGGGCGGCGGCGGTCGTGGTCTTGCCCACCCCCCCGGCCCCGCACACGACCACGATCTCCTTGGCCGCCAGCAGCTGCGGGATGCCGGTGTCGCGCGGAGTCACGACAGCTCGGCGTCGAGCGCCCCGGCGACCTGGCGGGTGGCGCGCAGCCCGTGGGAGCGGGCGAAGAGCTCGGGCACGTACAGCACGGACCGCGACGGGCCCAGGCCCTCGCGGAGCCGAGCCAGGTGGCCGGCACGAGTGCGCCGCAGGGTGACCGCCAGGCGGGCGGCGTCGACCACCGCCACCGCCGAGGGGCCGGCGGCGGCAGCGAGGGCGGCGGCCGGCTCGGGCCGGGCCAGGCGCTCGAAGACCTGCTCCTCGGCCCGGCCGAACAGCTCGGGCAGCACCCGGTTCACCACCACCGCGGCCAGGTCGATGTTCGTCTGGGCCAACCGGTCGACCAGCTCCAGCGACTCGGTCACCGGCATCTCCTCGGGCGCCGCCACCACCACGACGCCGGTCGTGGCCGCATCGGTCAACAGCTCGAGCACCCACCCCGTCTGCTCCCGGATGGGCCCCACCGAGAGCATCTCGTTGATGGCCTGCGGCGCCTGGAGCTGGCCGATCACGTGGCCCGAGGCGGGGGCGTCGACCACCACCAGGTCGTAGTGGCGCTCCCGCACCTCCCACGCCAGCTTGCCCACGGTGAGGATCTCCTTGACCCCGGGGGCGGCATTGGCCAGGAAGTCGAAGGTGTGGGCCAGTCCCCCCAGGCGGGTGAAGCGGGGCAGCTTGAGCTGGACGGCGAGGTACTCGCGCAGCGAGGCCTCGGTGTCCATGGCCATGGCGAACAGCCCCGGGTGGAGCTCCCGGGGCTCGAAGGCGATGTCCCCCGACTCGTAGGAACCGGCCAGGTCGCCCTTGGCGTCGACCTCGCACACCAGCGTGCGCCGCCCCTGCTCGGCGGCCAGCAGGGCGAGGCCGGCGGCGATGGTCGTCTTGCCCACCCCGCCCTTGCCGGTGACGAACAGCAGCCGCCGGTCGAGCAGCCCGACGGTCACCCCGTCAGCCGCCGCCGAAGCCGATGCGCCGGTCGTCGTGCGGGCTCCCGATCTCGACGTAGGCCACCTTGGCCACCGGCACCCCGACCTGGCGTCCCTTGCGGTCGGTCAGCCACAGCACGCTCTGGTCGTCGCGCAGCACGGTCTCGATCTCCGACCGGAGCTCGCCGGCGTCGGCGTCGTCGCCGAGCTCCACGTCGATCTCCTTGGCCGAGTAAGTCACGCCGATGCGCACGTCCACGAGCACTCCCCTCGTCACCGCCTGGCACGGCGGGCCGTCCGCCGGTGGTCGGGTCGGGTCGACATCGTAGGCGGCCCGGCGTCCGACCCCGCGGCCGGCGGCCGATCGGCTCGGGGGACGGGCGCTAGACCACCCGCAGCTCGGAGCGGTAGCGCCGGGTCGGGGCCAGCTCCTCGTCGATGCGCCGGGCGATGGAGACGAAGGCGGCGGCGGCCTCGCCGTCGGGCTGGGCCACCATGATCGGGCAGCCCTTGTCGCCGCCCTCGCGCACGGCAGGCACCAGCGGGATGCGACCCACCAGCGGCACACCCAGGCGGTCGGCCAGGACCTGGCCGCCACCGGAGCCGAACAGCTCGTAGCGCGTCCCGTCGTCGCCGGTGAACCAGCTCATGTTCTCGATCACCCCGTGCACGGCGAGTTTGATCGCCTCGCTCTGGAACATGAGCCCCGCCCGCTGGGCGACCCGCTGGGCGGCGGGCTGGGGGGTGGTGACCACGTAGGCCTCGGCCCGGGGCACGAACGAGGCCAGCGACAGGGAGATGTCACCGGTGCCGGGAGGCAGGTCGACCAGGAGGTAGTCGGGCTCGCCCCACCAGAAGTCGGTGAGGAACTGCTCGAGCGCCTTGTGCAGCATCGGCCCCCGCCAGACCACGGCCTGGTCCTCGCGCACGAAGAACCCGATGGAGGCGCAGGCCACGCCGTGGGCCTCCGGCGGGAGCAGCAGCCGGTTGCCGAGGATCACCGGCGGACGCTCGATGCCGAGCATGGCGGGGATGGAGAAGCCCCAGACGTCGGCGTCGACCACACACACCCGCTTGCCCCGCCGGGCCAGGGCCACGGCCAGGTTGACGGTGACCGACGACTTGCCCACCCCGCCCTTGCCCGAGGCGATCAACAGCACCCGGGTGCGGGCGCCGGCCTCGGCCATGGGGATGGGTGAGGTGCGGCTCTCCTCGAGGTGGCGAGCGAGGTCGTCGCGCTCGTCGTCGCTCATGACCACGAGGTCGACGCCGACCCGCCCCGCACCGTCCAGGCCGGACAGGGCCTCGGTGACCTGGCGGCGGAGCTCGTCGGCCGGCGACTCGGGGAAGATCTGGGCGACGACCACGTCGACGTCGCCGCCACCTCCGACGTCGATGCGCCGCACCAGGCCCAGGTCGACGATGCTGCCGTGGAGCTGCGGGTCGTGCACCGGGCGCAGAGCCTGGCGCACCTGGTGTTCAGTGACGGGCACGGCATCGCCTCCGGTCGGGCCGAGGACGAGGGGTACAGTAGCGGTGTGGAGCCCGAACTCCCCGACCCGGGCCCGGCGGCATCCGACAGGCCGGCGCTGTCGGCCGACGACTTCTCCGCCGCGGTGACGGCGATCACCTCCGCCTTCGGCGACCCCACCCGGCGCCAGATCTACCTGTTGGTGCACGAGCGCGACGAGGGGGTCACCGCCTCGGAGGTGGCCGACCACTTCGATCTGCACGCCAACGTCGCCCGCCACCACCTCGACAAGCTGGCTGCCGGCGGCTACGTGGAGGTGCAGGCGGGGCGCACGCCGGCGGGGGTGGTCGGGCGGCCCTCCAAGCGCTACCGGGCCACGGGCCGCGAGATGACCCTCGAGTTCCCCGTCCGCCACGACGACTTGATGATCGCCCTGCTGGGCCGGGCCCTGGAGCTGCTTCCCCGGTCGGTGGCCGAGGCCATGGCCGAGGAGGTGGGCGAGACCTACGGACGGGCCATGGCGGCGTCGCTGGCGTGCGACGGCGAGGGCCAGCGGACGTTCCGGCGGGCGCTCCACGCCGTGGCCGACGCCCTCACCGCCCACGGCTTCGCCGCTCACACCGAGGGCCGGGGCGACGCCCTGCGCATCGTGTCCGATCACTGCCCGTTCGGCGGTGCGGCGGTGGCCTCGCCGGTCATCTGCGCCGTCGACCGGGGGATGGTCAAGGGGATGCTGGCCACCCTCTACGGGGAGAGCACAGCCGAGACGGCAGCCTCCCGGGC
>JAHWJR010000118.1:0-2254 GCA_019348335.1 Actinomycetota bacterium | reverse complement strand
GCGCCGGCCGCCACTACCTCGACCACGCCTCCACCTCGCCCTGCCGTCCCGAGGCGCGGGAGGCCATGGCCCCCTGGTTCGGCGCCGGCGGCGACCCGGGGCGGGTCCACGCCGAGGGCACCGCCGCCCGGGTGGCGGTGGAGCAGGCCCGGGAGCAGGTGGCGGCCCTGCTCGGGGCCCGCCCCCGGGAGGTGGTGTTCACCAGCGGCGGCACCGAGGCCGCCGTCACCGCCACGTGGATGGCCACCGAGCGGGGCGACGACGTGGTGATTCCCGCCGTCGAGCACTCCTGCGTGCGGGAGGCGTCGGCCCGCCACCGCGTGCGCGAGGTGGCCGTCGACCGCCAGGGCCGGGTCGACCCTGACGAGGTGCTGGCGTCGGTGGGGCCGACCACCGCCCTGGTCCACGTGCAGTGGGGCAACCACGAGGTCGGGACCCTCCAGCCGGTGGCCGAGGTGGTGGACCGCTGCCGGGAGCGGGGGGTCCTGACCCACGTCGACGCCGTGGCCGCCGCCGGCCACGTGCCCGTCGACTTCCGGGCCCTCGGCGCCGACCTCATGAGCGTGTCGTCCCACAAGCTCGGCGGCCCTCCCGGGGTGGGCGCCCTGTGCGTGCGCCGGGGACTGCGCCTGCGGCCGCTGTTGGTGGGCGGCGACCAGGAACGGGGCCGGCGGGCCGGCTACGAGAACGTGCCCGCCATCGTGGGCTTCGGCGCCGTTGCCGAGCGCCTGGCCGCCGGCGGCCTGCACGCGGAGGCCGACCTGGCCCGCGCCCGTACCGAACGCATCGTGGCCGCGGCACAGGCCGGCGAGCTGGGCAAGGGCGTCGAGAGCGTCCTCGGCGACCCGGTCGGGCGGCTGCCCCACCTGGTGTGCCTCGGCCTCGCCGGGGTGCAGGCCGAGCCGGTGCTGCTGGACCTCGACCGCCGGGGCGTGGCCGTGCACTCCGGCAGCTCGTGCTCGTCCGAGTCGCTGGAGCCGTCGCCGGTGCTCGAGGCCATGGGGGTCGACGCCTCCCGGTCGCTGCGGATCTCGGTGGGGTGGTCCACCGTCGACGACGACATCGACGCCTTCCTCGCCGCGTTGCCGCCGGTGCTCGACCAGCTGCTGGCCCTCGGGGGTCGCTGAGGAGCTACGCCGACGAGGCGACCGCCGGCGGCAGCGTCTGGTCGACCAGGGCGGCGGCGACGGCGACCACGCCACCCCGCTCGGCCGCCTCCCGCTGGCGGCGGGCACCGCTGCCCTGCGCCACCTGCTGGCGCACCAGGCCGGCGACGTGGTCCCACTCGCCGTGCTCCTCCAGGTCGGGACGCAAGAAGGTCAGCAGGCGCTCCACCAGCTCGGCGGCGGGCTCCGCCCGGCACTCGGCCAGATTGACCAGCTCACCCTCCAGGCCATGGCGTGCCGCCCGCCACCGGGCGGCGCGCACGAGCTCGGGCCGGGGGTGGTCGAAGGGCTCGTCGCTCATCACCTGGGCGTGGCAGGTGCGGGTGAGCGACCGGGCCAGGCCGGCCAGCATCACCGTCTCTTCGACGGTGGCGCACACGTCGGCGATGCGGAACTCGATGGTCTCGAAGCGGTCCGAGGGGCGGACGTCCCAGTAGAGCTGGCTGGCGTCGGGGATGCTGCCGGTGGCCACCAGGGCGTCGACCACCTCGTCGTACGCCGCCCGCGACCCCAGCGGAATCGGCGCGCCCGACGTGGGCCAGCGGTCGAACACCGCCGTGCGGTAGCTGGCGTAGCCGGTGTCGAGGCCCTCCCAGAACGGAGAGTTGGCGGTGAGGGCGAGCAGCACCGGCAGCCAGGGCCGGGTGCGGTCGATGATGCGGATGGCGACGTCCCGGTCGCCCACGAAGACGTGGACGTGGGCTCCGCAGATGAGCTGCTCCCGAGCCAGCTGCTGGTAGTCCTCGGCGAGGCGGTGGTAGCGCTCGTCGTCGGTGACGTCCTGGCCCCGCCAGGTGGAGAACGGGTGGGTACCCGACGCCAGGATGCGCCGGCCCTTCTCGGCCGCCGCCGCCGCCACCTGGGCCCGCAGGCTCCCCACCTCGTCGCCGATCTGGTCCAGGCGCTCGCACACCGACGTCTCCACCTCGATGAGGGCGGCCAGCATCTCCGACGTCACGCGGTCGTCGCCCACCCGCAGCTGGGCCCGCGGGAGGATGCTGTCGACCACCGGGCGCAGCCCCAGGGTCTCGGCGTCGACGATGAGGTACTCCTCTTCGACGCCGACGGTGAACTGCTCGTCGCTCATC
>JAHWJR010000117.1:3986-6083 GCA_019348335.1 Actinomycetota bacterium | reverse complement strand
CTGAGCCTTCCCCTCGCTGCCAGCCGGGCATAGGCTGGCCGCCGGCGCTTCCCCCTGCAGCCCGCCCTGCCCCGAGGAGCGCCCGTGCCCGCCCCGTCCCTGCCCCGTCCACCCCTGCGCGGCCCCACCCGGGCCCTGCGGCTCCCCCGCCGGCCCATCCCCTTCTGGTTGGCCGCCGTCGCCCTCGCCCTGCTCACCGGCCTCGGTGTCGCCCGCCTGGTGGGTCACGCCTCCGCTGAGGCCGCTCGCTGGGGCGACGTCCGGCCCACTGCGGTCGCCACCGTCGACCTGGAGGCCGGCGCCACCGTCGGCCCGGGCGACGTCGAGATCGAGCATCGGCCCGCCGCCCTGGTGCCCGACGGCGCCCTGGACGGTCCCGCCGAGGGTCGGGTGGTCACCGCCACCGTCCATCGGGGCGAGCCGGTGTTGGCCGCCCGCCTGGCTCCCGCCGGGCTGTCGCCCACCGCCGCCGTGCTGCCGGCGGGCACCGTGGGCATCGCCGTGCCCACCGGGCCGGGGGCGTTGCCCCTCCAGACCGGCGACGTGGTGGAGGCCCTCCTCACCGTCGACCCCACCGCCGCCGGCGGTGGCGAGCCCACCTTCGCCGTGGCCCGATCCGCCCTGGTGGTGCACGTCGGTGACGAGGCGGTGACCCTGGCCGTCGACCGCGGTGACGCCGACCGGCTGGCCTTCGCCCTCACCGCCGGCGTGGTGACCCTGGTGCTCAGCCCCGGAAGCCGCTGACGACCAGGCCGATCACCGCCAGCCCGACCACCACCCGGTAGACCACGAACGGGGTGAAGGTGCGGGTCCGCACCAGCCGGAGGGTGCCCCACACCGCCAGCCACCCGGTGAGCGCCGAGGCGGCCATGCCCCAGGCGAAGGCGGGGACGAAGCTGGCGGGGATGCCGCCGGCGGCCACCACGTCGAGGCCCTTGTACAACCCGGCGCCGGCGATGACCGGCAGGCTCATCAGGAACGACAGGCGGGCGGCGTCGGCCCGCCCGAAGCCCACCCAGCGGGCGGCGGTGATGGTGACCCCCGAGCGGGACACGCCCGGCTGCAGGGCCAGGGCCTGGGCCACGCCCATGACCAGGGCGTCGCGGAGGCGGAACTCGTCGGCCGGGCGCCGACCACGGAGCCGGTCCGCCCACAGCAGCACCAGCCCGAAGACGATCAGGAGCAGGCCGATCAGCCACTCGATGTCGGCGACACCCCGGAACGTGTCCTCGAACAGCGCGCCGGCGGCGGCGGCGGGCAGGGCGGAGACGACCAGCAGCCAGGCCAACCGCCCGTCGTCGGAGACAGGGGCCCGCCGCCACGACCGGCCCGCCGGCGCCACCGACACCTCGGTGGCGCCGGCGTCCGCCGGCTGGCGCTGCACCCGCAGGGCCGCCACGCCCCCACGCGCCAGGCGGACGAGGTCGGACCGGAAGTACGCCACCGCCCCGGCGAAGGTGCCGAGGTGGAGGGCGACGTCGAAGGTCGTCTCCAGCTCGGGCTGGCCGGCGAAGTCCTCCCAGCCGAACAGCCAGGGCACGAGGGCGAGGTGGCCGCTCGACGAGATGGGCAGGAACTCCGACAGCCCCTGGACGATGCCGAGCACGATGGCGTGCAGGAGAGGCAGGGCGTCACCCCACCCGGACGTCGGCGCCGTTCACGCCGGCGCACGCTACTGCTCGGCGGCGTCACCGCCGACGTTGGCACGACGGCCCGGCGGGGCACAGTTGCCGCCGTGGGTCTCCTTCGCCGCTCGTTCCGCCACGTCATGCCCTTCAGCCGGCTGGGGGCCGTGCTGTGGGCCTGGCGCCACCGCCAACAGATCGCCGGCTGGGCCGGGTGGATGACCAGGGCCGTCCCGCGCATCGCCGCCGGCGACACCCGTGACGTGGTGACCGAGGGCCGGCTCCAGGCGGCGTTGAGCACCGACCGCCGCCTTCGCGACAGCGACCAGGTCCGGGCCGAGGTCGTCGACGGCGTCGCCGTCCTCCATGGCGTGGTCTCGCCCGAGGCGCACGACGCCGCCATCAACCTGGCCACGACCAGCAACGGCGTGCGCCGGGTCCGCGACGAGCTGCAGGAGACGAAGGGCCGCCG
>JAHWJR010000117.1:0-3886 GCA_019348335.1 Actinomycetota bacterium | reverse complement strand
CCAGCAACGGCGTGCGCCGGGTCCGCGACGAGCTGCAGGAGACGAAGGGCCGCCGCCGGCGGCGGTGACGCGCCGGCGGCGGCCCCGGCGTCAGCTGGCCTGGGCCACCGTCTCCTCGAGGAACGACAGCACCGCGTGCCGCCACGCCTCGGGGGCCTCGTGCTGGGGACTGTGGCCGGCGCCGGCGAGCACGACGAGGCGGGCGCCCGGGATGGTGGCCGCCAGCCGGCGGCTCGCTTCGAAGAAGGAGGTGTCGTGCTCGCCGACAACCACCAAGGTGGGTACCTTCAACCCCTCCAGGGCGCCCAGACGGTCGGGCTGGTCGAGCATGTGCGGCACCATCGCCGTGTACATCACCGGCGACGAGGCGAGCAGCTTGGCGTCGGCGAAGGCCGCCCAGCTGGCCTCGATGTCGTCGCCACCGAGCGGGCTGGGACGGGTCTTGCGGGCGCGCTCGCCCTCCGGGCTGGCGAACGGGCTGCCGCCCAGGGCGGCGATGGCCTCGGCCAGCGCCGGCATGCCGCCGCTGCGCACGATCTCGATCGAGGCCAGGGCCAGGGAGCGGTCGATCTCCACGGGGCCGTGGCCGGTGCCCATCAGCACCAGGGCGACGATGCGCTCGGGGACGGCCAGGGCCGCCAGCTGAGCGGCCATGCCCCCCATCGAGTGACCCACGAGAGCGAAGCGGTCCCATCCGAGGGCGTCGGCCAGCGCCACCACGTCGGACCCCAGGACCTCGAGGTTGTAGGCGTCCTCCTCGGCGGGGGCGTCGCTGGTGCCGTGCCCCCGCAGATCGGGAGCCACGGTGTGCCAACCGGCCTCGGCCAGCGCCGGCAGGTGCTCGACGAAGTCCTCCTTGGCGCCGCCGAACCCGTGGACCAGCAGCAGCGGCCGCCCGCCCGTCCCCGCCTCGGCCACCTCCAACTCCACCTGTCCGGCGCGCAGGCGTCGGGTCCGGCTCGCCTCCATGGGACCATTCTGCCCGTCACCGCCGCACCCGCCGTCCGGGCCCTCCCTCGACGCTCCTGACGCCCGTCGGCGGCGTCCGGCCCCTCGCGTCGCGGTCGTTGCTCGGACTTCGCGCCGGTAGCGTCGTGGGCAACCCGAACGGTGAGGACGGCCCGGCATGCTGCTCGACACCATCTCCAGCCCGGCTGACCTTCGCCGGCTCGACTACCCGGAGCTCGACCGCCTGGCGACCGAGATCCGCCAGTTCGTCGTCGACGCGGTGTCCGCCCACGGCGGTCACCTGGGGTCGAACCTCGGAGCGGTGGAGCTGACCCTGGCCCTGCACCGGGTGTTCGACTCGCCCCGGGACATCCTCCTGTGGGACACCGGGCACCAGAGCTACGTCCACAAGCTGGTCACCGGCCGGCGGGAGGCGTTCACCTCGCTGCGCCAGGCCGGCGGCCTGTCGGGCTACCCCAGCCGGGACGAGTCCGAGCACGACTGGGTCGAGAACAGCCACGCCTCGACCATCCTCAGCTACGCCCACGGCATCGCCACCGCCGTCGAGCGCAAACGTGAGCAGCGCCGGGTGGTGGCGGTCATCGGCGACGGGTCGCTGACCGGGGGCATGGCCTACGAGGGCCTCAACAACCTGGGCCACAGCGGCCGCAACGTGATCATCGTGCTCAACGACAACGGCCGCTCCTACGCCCCCACCGTCTCCCACCTCTCGCAGAGCCTCACCCGCATCCGGCTCAACCCCACCTACATGCGCCGGCAGCGGCGGCTCGAGCAACTGCTGCGGGACATCCCCGTGGTGGGTGAGCACCTGGAGCGGGGCATGGAGGGCGTCAAGGCGGCGGTGCGGGAGATGCTCGAGCCCACCGCGTTCTTCGAGACCCTGGGCGTGCGCTACGTCGGGCCCATCGACGGCCACGACGTCCAGGGCGTCGAGACCGCCCTGCGCCAGGCGGCCGAGTTCGACGAGCCCATCGTGGTGCACGTCGTGACCCAGAAGGGACGGGGCTACAAGCCGGCCGAGGACGACCTGGTCAAGTGCCTCCACGACACCTCGGTGTGCAAGCCGGGCTCGTACACCGCGGCGTTCGGTGACGCCCTCATCGCCGCCGCCGAGCGCGACCCCTCGGTGGTGGCCATCACCGCCGCCATGCCCGACTCCACCGGCCTCCTGCCCTTCGGCGACCGCTTCCCCGACCGGCTCTTCGACGTGGGCATCGCCGAGCAGCACGCCGTCACCTCAGCGGCGGGGATGGCCATGGGTGGGCTGCGCCCGGTGGTGGCCATCTACTCGACCTTCCTGAGCCGGGCGTTCGACCAGGTCAACCTCGACGTCGGCCTCCACCGCCAGCCGGTCGTGTTCTGCCTCGACCGGGCCGGCATCACCGGCGACGACGGGCCCTCCCACCACGGTGTGCTCGACATGGCCCTGCTGTCGAAGGTGCCGGGGATGACGATGTTCGCTCCCTCGTCCTACCAGGAGCTCGAGGTCATGCTCGACGAGGCGCTGTCGATCACCACCGGGCCCTGCGCCCTGCGCTGGCCCAAGACGGCGGCGCCGCAGGTGCCGCCCGACCAGGTCGGCCACGGCCTGCGGGCCCGGCGGGCACGTGAGGGTGACGGCGGGGTGGCCATCCTCGCCGTGGGCAAGATGCTGGCCGCCGCCGAGGACGCCGCCGACCTCCTGGCCGAGGACGGGATCTCGGCCACGGTGTGGGACGTACGCGTGGTCAAGCCCCTCGACCCCGTCATGCTGGCCGACGCCGCCCGCCACTCCCTGGTGGTGACCGTCGAGGACGGCATCAGCGTCGGGGGCATCGGCTCCCAGATCGCCGAGGGGGTCGCCCACCAGGCCGAGAGCCGCGTCGGTCCCCCCGTGCTGGTCCTCGGCATTCCCTCGGAGCACCTGCCCCATGGCAAGCCCGACCGCATCCTGGCCGAGCTCGGGCTCGACGGCCCGGGTGTCGCCGCCGCCACCACCAAAGCCCTCACCGCCGCCGGTCACGAGTAGCCCCGAGCGCCCCCAGAGCCGTCCCCGAGCCGTTCTGGCCGCACCAGTGGCTGCCTTTTCGACCACTCCTGTTGCCAGAAGCAGTCCTGGAGCGCGCCGGCGGCTAGAGGGCCTCGATGATCAGCAGCACACCGGAGACCAGAAGGTAGATGGCCACGACGTAGTTGAGCACTCGGGGGACGACCAGGATCAAGATCCCGGCGGCGAGGGCGAGGATGCCGATCAGCAGCAGTCCGGTACTCACCCCGGTGCCGGCCTGTGCCAGTAGTGCGGTAGCCAGAGACATGTGCGCTCCTTTCCTCGGAACCCGACATGGCGCCCGTACCCTGAGCCCACCACGGAAAACCCGGCCCGGCTGGCCGTCGAGGTGCGCGGCCACCGGGTGCCGATCGCCGTTGCCACCCACGTTCTGGCCCCAGAAAAGGTGCTCTTCTGTCCGCTCCTCTGGGGCCAGAACCAAAGTGGGCAGGCGAATTCACGCTTCAGCCAGTTGAGCCTGGACGGACATGAAATGCATGGTTAGTGGGGATGTACGGGTTGACAAACCCAACGTTCTAGCGTAGGTTGGGTTTGTGAAGCTGACGCTGGCGGAACTCCGCAAACGAGTGCAGGACGAACACGACGCTTATCTCCTGCTGGAAGAACTCCGCTGGCACGGCACGCCCGTCTGCCCGCACTGTGGACACGACAAGGCGTACTTCTTGAACCCCAAGGGCGGGACCCGTGGAACGGGCCGGCCCAAGCCTGACGGGAAGCGCACTCAATCAGTCCGTCGTGTCTGGAAGTGCGCCCGGTGTCGCAAGCAGTTCTCCGTGCTCACCGGAACCATCTTCCACGGCACCAAGGTGTCCGTGGTGACCTGGCTCACCGTCATGGTGCAGATGTGCTCCGCCAAGAACGGCATCTCCG
>JAHWJR010000116.1 GCA_019348335.1 Actinomycetota bacterium | reverse complement strand
GGCGCAGAAGGACGGCCCCGGGCGCCGCTCCGGCGCTGGAAGGCCTGGACGGCGACGGCGAGCACCCCCAGCAGCAACCCGAGCTTTGCCCCAACGGTCAGTAGTCGACGCAGCACCCCGGGACCCTACCCCCGCCGCCCGATACCAAGTTGACGAATCGGGCACGGCCTGGTTCCCTAGACAGTGATGCTGCGTCAACTCCGTTCCTGCATCCTTCTGCTTATTTGAGGCGAGCGCCCACCCGGTGCTCGCCGCCACCTCCTGCGCCTCCGGGCCAGGAGGTTTTCTTTTGCCCCCGCACACCTTCGCCGAAAGGGACCGCCATGGCCGATCGGGTCGTCATCTTCGACACCACGCTGCGAGACGGTGAGCAGTCGCCGGGGATCTCCCTCGACGCTGCCGAGAAGCTCGAGATCGCCGAGCAGCTGTCCCGCCTGGGCGTCGACGTGCTCGAGGCCGGCTTCCCGGTGGCCAGCCCCGGGGACTTCGAGGCGGTGCAGGCCATTGCCCGCTCGGTCGAGGGCCCGGTCATCTGCGGGCTGTCCCGCACCCACCTGGGCGACGTCGACCGGTGCTGGGAGGCCGTGCGCGACGCCTCCCGGGCTCGGATTCACGTGTTCATCTCCACCAGCCCCAACCACATGGAGCACATGCTGAAGATGAACGAGGCCCAGGTGCTGGCGGCCACCCGGGCAGGTGTGGCCCGGGCGCGCGAGCACACCGACGACGTCGAGTTCAGCCCCCAGGACGCCACCCGCACCCCCCTGGAGTTCATGCTGGAGGTGCTCCAGGCGGCGGTCGACGCCGGCGCCACCACCTTGAACATTCCCGACACCGTCGGCTGGGGCATCCCCTGGGACTTCGGCGCGCTGATCCAGTACGTGCGGCGGGAGGTCAAGGGCGACTACATCACGTCCACCCACTGCCACAACGACCTGGGGCTGGCCACGGCCAACTCGCTGGCGGGCATCCAGGCCGGCGCCCGCCAGGTCGAGGTGTGCGTCAACGGGCTGGGGGAGCGGGCGGGCAACGCCGCCCTGGAAGAGGTGGTCATGGCCCTGAACATCCGGGCCGACCAGTTCCCCGGCGTGGAGATCGGCGTCCGCACCGAGGAGCTGGCCCGCACGAGCCGCCTCGTCGCCCGGCTGACCGGCTACCCCGTCCAGTACAACAAGGCGGTGGTGGGCCGGAACGCCTTCGCCCACGAGTCGGGCATCCACCAGCACGGCGTGCTGGCCGACAGCAGCACCTACGAGATCATCGACGCCGCCACGGTGGGCCAGACCGGGCGCCAGATCGTGCTGGGCAAGCACTCCGGCCGTCACGCCTTCGCCGACACCCTCGAGCGCATGGGCCTGCGCGTCCAGGGCGACGCCTTCAACGCCGCCTTCACCCGGTTCAAGGAGCTGGCCGACCGCAAGGTGAGCCTGACCGACGCCGACCTGGAGGCGATCGTGGCCGAGGAGATCGGCGGCCATGTCGACGACGCCTTCCAGCTGGAGTCACTCGACGTGCGGGGCGGGACCGTGGGCACCCCGGTGGCCTCGGTGGTGTTGCTGCGCGCCGGGGACAAGCTCGAGGCCAGTGCCGAGGGCGACGGCATGATCGATGCCGCCTGCAAGGCCATCCGGGCCGCCACCGGCGTGGACGGCGTGCTCACCGACTTCAACGTGTCGTCGGTCACCGGCGGTGTCGACGCGTTGGGTGACGTCATCGTCCAGCTGGACGCCGGCGGTGTCCGGGTGTCGGGCCGCGGCGTGTCCACCGACGTGGTCGAGGCCTCGGCCCGGGCCTTCCTGAGCGCGGTCAACAAGGTCGTGCGGGTGCGCCGGCGCCAGCAGGTCGTCCGCCAGCCGGAGGTCACACCCTGACCTGACCTGCCCCGGGAGGAGAGGAGTTCCGGTTCCTGTCCCACCCCGGTGGGAGGATGCGGCCATGGGTAGGCGCAACCGGGAACGACGGCAAGCGAAGCGATGCAGGACGGCCGGCAGCTCGTCGGCGAGGTTCCGCACGGCTGCCGGCAGTACGGGCGGCGCCACCGGCGGCCAATCGTCCGCAAGGCCGACCACCGGCCCGCCCCGGCCCAAAGCGGTGGCCGTCGAGGCCGACCTGCTGGCTGCCACCATGGCGTACCGCAGAGGCGACGCCGAGGCCTATGCAAGGCTCCTGGGCCGGCTCGGCATCGGACCCGCCGTCGGCCATGGCGCGGGGCAGACGGCGCAGGTGCTCGGGGTCCTGGTCGAGCGGGCGATCGGCGATGCGTGGCGCCACGGGTGGCAGCCGGCCGACGTCGAGCGGGTCGTGCGGCGCCGGCTCGGCGCCGACCACGCCCACACTGCCGTGGCGGCGATCGCAGCCGAGCATCGTCGCTACGCCGCGGCCACGGTCTCGCCGGCGTGGAGAGCGCAGCTGCGGGCCATGGGCGCCGAGCCGTGGGGCCCCGGCCCCGGCCAGCCGGCGGGCGGTGCGGCCTTCGCCGGCAACCGGTTGGCCGGCATCGCCGGGCGGTGGCTCGCCGAGCTCCGCCGGCAGGTCGAGGTCCTGTCGGTGCTCCTGGTGCTGCCGGCGCTGCCCCGGCTCGGGCCCCTGCCCGGGGAGGCGCCGGCCACGGGCCCGGCCGGGCCCGGCACCGAGGTCGACGGCCGGGTGCTCGAACGGGTGCGGGCGCTGCTGGCCAAGGCTGAGTCCACCACCTTCGCCGAGGAGGCCGAGGCGTTCACGGCCAAGGCCCAGGAGCTGATGGCCCGCCACGCCCTCGACCGGGCCATGCTCGACGACGCCGAGGGCGCCGGCGGCCCGGGTGGGCGCCGCATCGGCACCGACGATCCCTACGCCCAGAGCAAGGCCCTCCTCCTCGACGAGGTGGCGACCGCCAACCGCTGCCGGACCGTGTGGTCCGCCTCGTTGGGCTTCTCCACGGTCTTCGGTCACGAGGGCGACATCGACGGTGTCGAGATCCTCTACACGTCGCTGCTGGTGCAGGCGACCCGTGCCATCGCCGCCGCCGGCTCGCAGACCGACCGCCGGGGCCGGTCGACCACCCGCTCGTTCCGGAAGTCGTTCTACGTGGCCTACGCCACGCGGATCGGCCAGCGGCTGCGGCAGAGCAGCGCCGCCGCCGAGGCCGCCGGCACCGAGGCCCACGGTGCCGGCCTGCTGCCGGTGCTGGCGGCCCGTGACCGAGCGGTCGACGAGGCCTTCCAGGAGGTCTTCCCGACCATCAAGCGCTCGTCGGTCTCGGCCACCAACGGCGCCGGCTGGGTGGCCGGCACGACCGCCGCCGACCAGGCCCGCCTCAACCCGTCGCCGGAGGTCGAGCCGCCGGCCGGCTGAGGCGGACGGTGGTCTCCTGGGGGTCTCGGGTGCCGGCACTGACCACCGCGGTGGAGGGCAGCCAGCCGGGGCGCCGCCCCTCGTAGTCGTCGATGGCGTCGCCGTGGCGCAGGGTCAGGTCGACGTCGTCGAGCCCCTCGATGAGGCGGTGCCGGGTGAAGTCGTCGAGCGGGAAGGTGGCTTGGATCCCCGCCGCCGGGGCTGCCAGCGTCCGCCGCTCGACGTCCACGGTGACCACCAGCGTCGGGTCGGCCTCCACCGCCCGCAGCAGCCGCTCACCGGTGGCCTCGTCGACCTGCACGGGGACGAGCCCCACCTTGGTGCAGTTGCTGCGGAAGATGTCGGCGAAGCGGGGGGAGACCACCGCCTCGAACCCGTAGTCCTCCAGGGCCCAGACCGCATGCTCCCGGGAGGAGCCGGTGCCGAAGTTGGGGCCGGCGACGAGGATGCACGCGCCGTCGTGCTCGGGCCGGTTGAGCACGAAGGCCGGGTCGTCGCGCCAGGCGGCGAACAGGCCGGCGCCGAAGCCGGTGCGCTCCACCCGCTTGAGCCACTGGGCGGGGATGATCTGGTCGGTGTCCACGTCGCTGCGGTCGAGCGGCAGTGCCGTGCCGGACACCCGGCGGCGGGGGCGCATCAGCCCTGCTCCCCGAGCTCGTCGGGCATGGCGAAGTGCCCGGCCACGGCGGTGGCGGCGGCGACGGCGGGCGACACCAGGTGGGTGCGCCCACCCGGCCCCTGGCGGCCCTCGAAGTTGCGGTTGCTGGTGGAGGCACAGCGCTCGCCGGGAGCGAGCTTGTCGGGGTTCATGGCCAGGCACATGGAGCAGCCCGGCTCTCGCCAGTCGAAGCCGGCGGCGGTGAAGACCCGGTCGAGGCCCTCGGCCTCGGCCTGCTGCTTGACCCGGAACGACCCCGGCACCACCAGGGCCCGCACCGCCGGGTCGACCCGCCGGCCGGCGACCACGGCCGCCGCCGCCCGGAGGTCCTCGATGCGGCTGTTGGTGCACGAGCCCACGAAGACCGTGTCCACCCGGACGTCGCGCATCGACGTGCCCGGGGTGAGTCCCATGTAGGCCAGGGCCCGCCGGGCGGCGTCGCGATCACCCGGCTCGAGGAAGCTGTCGGGGTCGGG
Source organism: Actinomycetota bacterium (assembly GCA_019348335.1). Lineage (GTDB taxonomy): Bacteria > Actinomycetota > Acidimicrobiia > Acidimicrobiales > CADCSY01 > JAHWJR01. The sequence goes on along the minus strand of JAHWJR010000116.1, from coordinate 1,621 downwards.
CACGGCGGCGTCGAGCGGCACCACCTGGGCCGGGTTGGTCCCCCAGGAGACGTGGGGCACGAGCGACGGGGCGTCGAGCACCACCTCCTTGTCGAAGGTGGCGCCCTCGTCGGTGGCCAGCGTGCGCCAGTCGTCGAGGGCTCGCTCCCAGTCGGCGCCGGCGGGGGCGTGCGGCCGGCCCTCGAGGTAGGCGAAGGTGGTGTCGTCGGGGGCGACCATGCCGGCGCGGGCGCCGGCCTCGATGGACATGTTGCACACGGTCATGCGCCCCTCGATCGACAGCGAGCGGATGGCCGAGCCGCGGTACTCGACGACGGAGCCGATGCCGCCACCGGTGCCGATGCGGGCGATGACGGCGAGGATCAGGTCCTTGGCGGTGACGCCGGCGGGCAGCTCGCCCTCGACGGTGACGGCCATGGTGCCGGGGCGGACCTGGGGCAGCGTCTGGGTGGCCAGCACGTGCTCGATCTCGGTCGTGCCGATGCCAAAGGCGAGGGCGCCGAGGGCGCCGTGGGTGGAGGTGTGGCTGTCACCGCAGACGATGGTCATGCCCGGTTGGGTGAGGCCCTGCTCGGGGCCGATGACGTGGACGATGCCCTGGCCGGGATCGCCCATGGGGTACAGGCGGATCCCGAACTCCTCGCAGTTGCGGGCCAGCGTCGACATCTGGGTGGCCGACACCGGGTCGGCCACCGGCTGGTCGAGCCCGGTGGTGGGCACGTTGTGGTCCATGGTGGCCACGGTGAGGTCGGGCCGGCGTACGGTGCGCCCGGCCATGCGCAGGCCGTCGAACGCCTGGGGCGAGGTCACCTCGTGGATCAGGTGGAGGTCGATGTAGAGCAGTTCGGGCTCGTCCGGTGCGGCCCGGACCACGTGGCGGTCCCAGACCTTCTCGCTCAGTGTCCTCGGCGTGGTGCCCATGGGTCTCCTCGCTCCGTCTCGGATTGTGAGACGCTAGTCTCGCGACGTGGACACCAGTGTAAGCGGAGTGGGGGTGCTCGACAAGGCGGTTCGTGTGCTTGCCGCCCTGGAGGAGGGCCCGCGGTCGTTGGGCGCCCTGGTGGCCGCCACCGGGCTCTCCCGGCCCACCGCTCACCGCCTGGCGGTGGCCCTGGAGGCCCACGGGCTGGTGCGGCGCGATGGTGAGGGCCGCTTCGCCTTGGGGCTGCGCCTGGTGGCCCTGGGCCGGGCGGCACGTGACGGGCTGCGCCTGGTCGACGCCGCCGGCCCGGCCCTGGAGGCGCTGCGGGTGGAGACCGGGGAGAGCGTGCAGCTGTACGTGCGCGAGGGCGACCGGCGGGTGTGCGTCGCCGCCCTGGAGTCGCCGCACGGGTTGCGGACCATCGTGCGGGTCGGGGCCTCGCTGCCGCTGGAGCTGGGCTCGGCGGGCAAGGTGCTGCGGGAGGAGCCGGAGGTGGTCGAGCGGGGCTGGGCCGAGAGCGTGGGGGAGCGGGAGGCGGGCGTGGCCTCGGTGAGCGCCCCCGTGCTCGGTCCCGCCGGCCGGGTGCGGGCTGCGGTCAGCGTCTCCGGCCCCATCGAGCGCACCGGCCGTTCACCGGGGCGGCGCTACGGGGCGGCGGTGGCCCGGGCGGCCCGGGCGGTGGAGGCGGCGGTGGGCGAC
>JAHWJR010000012.1 GCA_019348335.1 Actinomycetota bacterium | reverse complement strand
CGTGGGCAGAGGCCCTGAGCACGTCACTGTCGCTCTTCCGGCGCTACGAGAAGGGTCGGGCCCAGGCAGATCTCCCGCTGCAGTGGCACGAGCGGGTCGAGCGCCTGCACGACCTCTACGCCCACTACGCGTCCCTCTTCGCCGACGCCCCCGAGATGGCATGGACCGTGCTCTACCGTGACGCCCTCTTCACGCCCCACTCCGCTGCCTACCGGGCCATCACCGACCTGCTCGCCACCGACGTGCTGTCGCTCGATCGTGACGAGCAGGACGCCGAGGTGATGGCGGCGGCAGCACGGTTCGACGTCGACTCCGGCGTCCTCCTGACGGCCACGGCGCCCGAAACCGGCCGCCGCGGAAACGACGGCGCCGTGGCCGCCCCGGCCGGACGCTGACGAGGGGCCCGGCACGCGAGAGCGCCCCCTGCCCGAAGGCAGGGGGCGCTCTCCACAAGGGTCCGTAGTGGAAAGTCCCGGCTAGCAGCCGCCGTTGATGGCCGGGGAATTGCAGATGGACCTGGCGCTGATGGCGATGGAATCCACCAGTCGACTGACGTTGCTGAGGTCGGCGTCGATCGGAACGGTTTGGTCGATGACGGCATCCACCCGTCCGTTGATGCCGGCGACTCCGACGTCGATCTGCCGGACCTCCGGCAAAATAGCCGAGAGGTCGCCGTTGATGTTCTTGGCCGAGGCGTTGATCGGCCCGACGTTGCCGAGGATGTTGCTGGCGTTGCCGTTGATGGAACCGACGGTGTTGAGGATGTCGGAGCCGATGCCGTCGATGCTGGCAGTGATGTCGACGATCTGACCGGCCTGGCCGGTCAGCGGCTGGGCGGCGGCGAGAATCTCCTCCGCCATCCGGGCCGTCTCGTCGAGCTTGGCCACCTCGTTGAGATCGGTGTCGATGGGACCGACCTCACCCACGATGACCTTGACCCGATCGTCGATCTGGTTTGCGGCCAGCAGGGTACGGGTGAGCTGGATGACGGCGAACAGAGCGAAGGCGATCACGATGGCGAGGTTCGCCCCCACGACACCGTGCTCGGCTCGAAGGCGCCGGGCGAGGCCGTTCACGAGGAGCACCCCAAGACGCCGGCGACCAGCGAGTCACAGATGCCGTTCAGGCTCCCGACCACGCCCTCGCTGTCGTTGCCGAGACTGGCCACGATGCGGTTGGCGTCACCCAGTGCCGGGTTGAGGTCGCCGTTGGCGAGCGACACCCGTTGGTGGATGTTCTGCACGCCGTCCTTGCTGGGTTCACAGCCCATGTCGGCCTCGGTGATGGGGCCCGGGTCGGTCTCGTTCCAGCACGGCCCGTTGGGCTGGTTGGCGCTGACGAGCTCGCCGTTGATGGCTGTGGTCTCGCCGAGGATGGCTGACAGGACGCCGGTGGTGTCCTTCAGGGAGCTGTCGATGGTGACCAGCTTGCCGTTGGTGTCCTTGAGGGAGCCGTCGATATCGACGAGCTTGCCGTTGATGGAGGTCAGGTTGCCGACGATGGCGTCGGCCTGACCGGGAATGGGCTGCAGGGCGGGGTCGATGCCGCCCAGGCTGGCGTTCACCGACTCGACCTGGTCGGGAAGGGTCTTGACGTCGCCGCCGGCGCCGGTCACGGCGTCGTCGGCCGTGGCCAGGTTCCCGTTGATCGAGGCCAGCGAGTTGGTGATCGCGATCAGGTAGACGACCACGACCAGGACCACGACGGCCATGAGGGCCACCCAGACCTTCAGCCAGCGAGCCAGGAAGCGGCTCTGGTCGGCGCTGCCGCGGGAGCGGTAGTCGGATTGCGGTGTCGCTGCGGTTGCCATGTCTTCTCCCCCTACCGGCCGAGGAGGCCGCTGAGGAGGCCGCCCTGAAGGTTGACTGCTTCGTCGATCTCGGCGGCCAGCTGGTCTGCCCGCTGCGCCTGGCCCACGATCGTGCTGGTGTCCCCGTGGATCCGGGTGGCCAGGTCGATGGTGGTGTCGAGGTTGCGGTTGATCAGTGCCACCCCGTTCTCGATCCGTCGGGCCAGGTCGAGGATGGAGGCGGTGTCGGCGTTGATGCCCTTGGCGAAGCCATTGATCTGCGTGGCGCTGCCGTTGATGGAGCCGGCCAGGCCGTTGATGGAGCCGGCGGTGCCGTTGATGGAGCCAGCCAGCCCGTTGATGGACTCGGCCAGGCGGATGACTTCGTTCAGCTGACCCTCGAGCGGCTTGGCCGAGGCCAGGATGGAGCCCGCCCGCTGGTTGGTCACGTCGAGTTGGAGGACGGCGTCAGTGGCGGTGTTGATGCCACGACCCGTCTGGGCGATGTTCTCGGCCTTGGCGTTGATGCTCTCCGCGGTGGATGCGGTCCGCTGCAGCAGCAGAGCGGCAGCCGCCACAATCACGAGCACCACGATGAGCGAGAAAGTCGCCTGGCCCCGCTCGTCCGCGGCCAGCCCCCTTCGCTGCGTCCTCAATATGTTTCCCCCTGAGTCTGTCGGGCGAGAGCACTGGGAACGACGGAACTGCGATGCCGGCCCTGCCCGGTGCGGTTTGCACGTTGCGCCGGGCACTGTATGCCACCAACACAGACAGTGGCAAGCACCTGGCGCAGTCATGACGGCCCGACGACGGAAAAGTGACGGCTTTCCCCCAAAGCGTTGTGCCACAGGTGTCTCCGTTGTCCGCAGTTTCTGTTGGCCGGGAGGCTGCTGCCACAGTGAGTGGTGGCGAAGACCCGCAGTGTGTCGGACGGGCCGACACGCGACGAGGCCCGTGGGCATTGCCCACGGGCCTCTAGAAGCGTCGAGCCGGTGCTCTGGGCGCCGTCTCAGCGAGTCAGGTCTGGCGAACCTTCTGCCGAGCGTAGTTCCAGATCGTGTCGGTGGTCTGCTCCACCTTGTGCTTCTCCCGCACGTGGGCTGCGACCTTCGACTTCAACTCTTCTTCACTTCCAGCTTTGCCTGACCACCTGCAGGCATGGTCGGCGTCCCTTCAACGGAACTCGTACGCCATCGGACACTCCTTCTCGTCGTCGGGTTAATTGGGTCGTGCGGTTGGTCCGAAAATCCGCAGCGGCGTCAGCGACGCACCCGGGTCCGTCGTCCCCGGGCTCCGCCTGCGGGCAGTGCTTCTCTACCCCCCGCGCCCAACTGTCCCCTCGACAGCACACCCTTCAACGCCGTGTCCATAGCAGCCACGTCGCTGACGATGTCGCCGACCACGCCCTTGAGCGGCAGGGTCTGGTTGGCGATGGCGCGCACACCGATCAGGATCGTTCCGAGCGTGAAGCTCACGTCCCGAAGGGTGGCGGCAATGGTGATGAGGTACCCGGCCAACGCGGCGACGACGACGAGCACCGCCACCAGGGTCACAATTGTTGCTGCTCCCATGGAGCCCTACCTTCCTTCCTCGTCGCCAGGCGACGTCATGTCGGTGGGACGCACTGCTACAGCAGGCGCTCGAGCGCTGCGCCGTACCTTGCCACGTTCTGGCGGGCCACGCCGGTCAGCTCCTTGGTCTTGCCGAGCCTGGACACCGAGTCGAGCGTCCCGGTCAGGCGCACACCGTGATCGAGGACATCATCGGCGTACGCCTTGATCTCGAACGCCGGCCGGAGCACCCGGTTCAACAAGAGGACCACCACCGGGGCAATCACTAACAAGAGCAACAGGTTGCCGATCCACCACAAGACCATGCGTCTTCCCCCTCTTCACCGCCGGACCAACCGGCGAATCCGTATACGGCGCCGCAGTATAGGTCGGATGCATCCACGGCGCTGGGCGGGCCACGGACGCCGCCGAGGGGGCCGCGCCACGTTCCGTGACGTTCCGTCCTACGTTGTCACGGTATGCAACCGGCGGACGAGCGGTTCTGGGCCGCTCTCTTGCGGGCCCAGGACCTGCCCCAACTCGCGGATCTGGTGTCCCGGCCCAGCTGGATGGCCAAGGGCGCCTGCCGAGACCACCCCGAGGTCAGCTTCTTCCCGGTTCGTGGCGAGTCCACCGGAGCTCCGGCCAAGGCCGTCTGCCGGAGCTGCAGCGTGCGAGCGGAGTGCTACGCCTACGCCGTCGAGCACGAGGAGCGAGGGATCTGGGGTGGCACCAGCGAGCGCGAGCGGCGCCAGCTGACGCGGCGCAGCGCTGCATCCTGACATCTCAGGCGGGATCGGGCGAGCGCTGGTCGACCCGGTCGGCCGGCGATTGCCCGGAGTACACCTCGTCGTAGCTCCAGTCGGGTTGCTTGCGGAGGTGGCGCTCGTCGAGAAGGGCACGGCCGTCACGGATGTCGAGGATGGGTGCGACGAGCTCCACCGGCGCCTCTGCGAGCTCAGCCCTGGCGTGGGCCCGGACCTCGTCGGGGAACAGCGCCAGGATGCTGCCCACCACTTGCTCGTGCTGGATGGCCAGGTAGCAACGGGCGCTGTCGGAGACCGTGGCGATCCGCTCTTCGACCCGCACCACGTCGTGCTCGCCGCCCTGGGACCGCCGGAGCCGGTCGAGAAGGTCGGCCAGGGCCAGGCCGTCCTGCTTGCACGGCGTGCACTGTCCGCACGACTCCACCGCCAGGAAGCGTGAGACGCCGTGGGCCACGGCCACCGGGTCGGTGGACTCGTCGAACACGATGAACCCGGCCGCCCCGAGGCCGGCGCCCGCCGCCTGCATGCCCTCGTAGCTGACCGGCGCATCCAGTTCGGATCCTGGGAGCAGGGGGTTGGCGACGCCGGACAGGGCGGCGACGACGCTGCCTTCCCGGGGACCACCGCCGACCGTGTCGATGACCTCGCGCAGGGGTGTGCCCATGGGGAACTCGGCGACCCCGTGGCGGCGGGTGTGGCCGGTGATCGTGCACAGCACCGTTCCGGGGGATTCGGCGGTGCCCACGCTGCGGTACCAGTCCGGCCCCTCGGCGAGGATGCCCGGGACATTGGCCAACGTCTCGGCGTTGTTGACCAGTGTGGGAGGGGCCGGCGTGGCGTTGCCGGGGCTCGCCATGGTGACCTGGGCAGCCGAGAACGGGTCGGCGCCGACGTCTTCGACCCCGTGGCGGAACGGCGGCGCGATCCGTGGGAACGGGGCCCGCCCGGCCACGACCTCGAGCAGCCCCGTCTCCTCGCCGTAGAGATAGGCGCTCGGCCCTTCGACCACGGTCAGCTCGACGCCGTCGGCCCAGCCGGCGTCCCGGATGGCCACGATGGCGTCTCGGACACGCGCCAGCTCCTCCTCGAACGACGCCTTCATGGCCACCACGACCCGGTCGGCGCCGATGGCCGTCGCTGCGATCAGTGCCCCCTCGAGGATCTTGTAGGGGCTGCGGCGGAGGATGGTGCGGTCCTTGAACGTCCCGGGCTCGCCCTCGGCGGCGTTGATGACCACGGAAGGCGGCACCGTCGGCGACAGGCTCTGGGCCACGGTGCGCCACTTCACCCCGGTCGGGAACCCGGCGCCGCCACGACCGCGAAGACCGGATGCCTCCACGTCGTCGATGATGCCGACGGGCCCCAGCCGCCGAGCTGCCTCCAGGCCGCGCCCACCGCCCTGGTCGAGGTACTGGTCGAGCGTGGGGAGGGGTTCGGGGTCGAGGACGCGCGGCTCCACGGGGCGGAGGCTACCGCTGGGCCACCGGCGGTACACCCGACGCCGAGGGACCCGTGGAAGGCGCCGGGCGGTGCCGGGCGGCGGGCTCTCGGTGGGGTGGGCGCTGCCGGGATCGAACCGACGACCCCCACGTTGTAAGCGTGGTGCTCTTCCGACTGAGCTAAGCGCCCCTGCGAGGTTAGCTCCGGCCCGGTGCCCGCTCGGCCGTCACCATGCCCGGGAGCGCTACGGCCCCGGCGAAGCGCTCACTCTCGTGACGGTCAGACCGAGGTTGGCGAACGCCTCGAGCGGCCGGTGGTAACCCCGTTCGAGGTGGTGCACCTCGTGGAGCAGCGACGGGCCCTCGGCGGCGGCGGCGGCGATGACGTACCCGAAGCCACCGCGGATGTCGGGCACGGTGATCTCGGCTCCCCGTAGCGGCGAGGGACCGTGCACCACCGCCGAGTGCATGGCCGTGCTCTCGATGAAGCGGCAGTCGCGGCCTCCGAGACAGGCGTCGAACAGCTCGATCTCGGCGCCCATCTCCTTCAGGGCGGTGACGTAGGGGAACCGGTCCTCGTAGACGGTCTCGTGCAGGACGGACATCCCCCGGCACTGGGTGAACAGCACCACGAGGGGCGACTGCCAGTCGGTCATGAACCCGGGATGGGTGTCGGTCTGGACCACGGCGGGCCGCAGGTCGTCGGCTGAGGCGGTCACCCAGTCGTCGGTGATCTCGAAGCGCGCTCCCATGCGGTGGAGCGTGGAGATGGCAGTGACCAGACGACCCTGGTCGCAGCCGTGGACCCGCACCTCGCCCCCGGTGACCAGGCCGGCCACCAGGTAGCTGAACGCCTCGATCCGGTCTCCGTGGAGCCGGTGGCGGGCACCCTGGAGACGGTCGACCCCCTCGATGACGAAGCGGCGGTCGGGGCGCAGCTCGATCCGGGCGCCCATTCGCTGGAGGAACAGGGCCAGCTCGATGACCTCGGGCTCGACCGCCGAGTTGTCGAGGATGGTCCGGCCCTCCGCCAGGACGGCGGTGAGCAGCACGGTCTCGGTGGCGCCCACGCTGGGGAAGGGCAGGCGGATGCGGGCACCGTGCAGGCGGGTGGCCTTGGCCTCGAGGCCCTCGGGCGTCATGTGGACCTCGACGCCCATCGCCTCCAGGTTGCGCACGTGGAAGTCGACCGGCCGGGCTCCGATGCGGTCGCCGCCCACCAGGGGCACGAAGGCCTCGCCCATGCGGTGCAGGAGCGGCCCCACGAGAAGGATGGGAATCCGGTTGAGCCCTCCGTAGGACACGGGCACCCGACCGCTGGAGATGTCATGGGGCTCGATCACCACCGAGTCGCCCTCGACCGCCACGTGGCAGCCGAGAGAGCGGAGCATGCCGGCGGTGATCTCGATGTCGCCGATCTCCGGGCAGTTCAGGATGGTGCTCGGCGAGGAGCCCATCACCGCCGCGACCATGTGCTTGGTCACGGCGTTCTTCGAGCCGCGCACGGTGACGTCGCCTCGCAAGGGGCCGCCGGGCTCGATCCTCCAGGACGGCGCAGGCGCTGGTGTCATGAGCGGGCCAGTCTACGGGGACGCCGCGTCCCGCCGTTCCGGGCGAGGCTCGTGCCCGGTCGGTGCGGCAGTGGGGACAGAGGCGGGTCGACCCGAAGCCCGAGCCAGGGCCACCAGGGCGCCGGCGGCCTCGTGCTGGAGCCGGGGCAGGGCGTCGGGCGGGAACCACGCCAGCTCGACGATCTCCGGCGAGTCGGCGTGGGCGTTGGCGCCCGACGGGTCGCCGATCGGTCGGGCCCTGAACACCACGTCGACCCTGCGGGGCCCGGGATCGACCACCACCGCCGGCTCGCCCAGCAGCTCGATCTCCATCGCCACCTCTTCCATCGCCTCCCTTCGGGCGCCGGCGGCCACATCCTCGCCCCGCTTCAGCAGGCCTCCCGGGAAGCCCCACGAGCGGCGGTAGGAGTGGCGTACGAGGAGGAGCGCACCGTCGCCCCGCTCGACCACGCAGATGGCGCCCACGGTGAACGCGGGGTGGGTGTGGTGCACCGCGAACAGCCGGGCGCGCCGTGGGAGTCGCCGGTACAGGCGCAACGCCAGCCCGTACCCGACTGCGGTCACGGCGCGCAGCGCCCTAGTCATGGTTCCCCTCGCCGGCGAGTGACAGCAGCTCGGCCAGCAGGGTGGGCGTGGCAGCTGCCACCGGCGTGCGTCGGGCGGTGTGGTCGAGCACGACCAGCTCCCGCCCCTCGGCATCGACCACCTCGACTCCCGCCTCCCGGCACACCAGAAGGGCGCCCAGGTAGTCCCACGGGCTGTGACCGGCCGGGGAGGAGTCGACGTAGCCGTCGAAGCGGCCCGAGGCCACGCAGCACAGGTCGAGGGCGGCCGCGCCGAGGGCCCGGAACTGGCCCCAGCCCCACCGGCGCGACGGACGCCCCGAGAACCCGAGCAGGGCCCGACCCAGGTCGTCACAACCAGAAGGTGTCAGCGAGCGCTCCCCACAGCGGGCCCCTCGCCCGCGCATGGCCTCGAACCGCTCACCCGACGCCTGGTTGACGACCAGCGCCACCCGGGGGCCCTCCCGGTCGACGGCGCAGAGGCTCGTGGCGAACCAGGGCACGCCTCGGCTGGCGTTGGTCGAGCCGTCGACGGGGTCGAGCACGACCACGACGTCGCGGTCGACATGATGGGCGCCGGACTCCTCGCTGACCACCCCCAGGCCGGCGGCCAGCAAGGTGTCGACGGCGACCTCGTCGGCCACGACGTCGATGGCGTACTGGCCCGGGCGCCCGGTCGTGGGCCGCCAGTCGTCGACGCCGTCGAGAGCCGACCGCACCGCGCCGGCGGTCGTCGACAACACCTCCAGCAGATCCTCGTCGTTCACCCGGCGACCGTACCCGCCGGACCACCCGGCAGCCGCCCCGGTGCAGCCGGAAGGTACCCTCGCCGCCGTGGCCGTCATCGACGTCGCCGGGTACGTGGCCGAGCTGAAGGACCACGCCGTCGACCACACCTTCCACGTCCACGACGAGCGCCACTTCGTGGAGACCTACTCCCTGCGCCAGGCCTGGGAGGTCGACCTGCACCCCGAGGAGGGCTGCGAGGGCCCGCTCGACCTCCACCTGTCCCTCGAGGTGGACCCCCGTGTCCTGCTGGCGTTCGAGGACGTGGTGATGGAGCTCGACGAGGACGACACGCCGCCCGACGCCTTCCACTTCCCGCTGAACTTCACCTGGGCCCTGCCGCCGCTGCCCAACGGTCCCGACCTGTTGCTGCTGGCCACCGAGCTCGCCGGCGTGGGCGGGCCTGACCTTCCCCTCGAGGTCTCGGCCATCGACTCGTATGGAGCGGTCACCGACGCCCCCGAGCGCAGCCTGACCATCGTGGCCCGCCTCCGGCTGTCGCTGGCCCAGGTGCTGCAGGGTGAGGAGGCCCTGTGCGAGACGCTCGACCGCTGCCTGGCGGTGAGCCGGTACCTGCTCGAGCGGGCGCCGGCGTGGCTCGGCGAGACCTGAGCCGCCAGCTCCTGGGGCAGCCGGCGACCACGCCGGCGCTGGGGAAGACGGCCCGCTGCTAGCGTCGCAAGCGATTCCGGGGTAGCTCAATCGGCGGAGCAGGGGATTGTTAATCCCAAGGTTGTGGGTTCAAGTCCCACCCCCGGAGCTCCGACGGTCGCACCGGCGGGCCCGTAGCTCAGTGGTCAGAGCGGGGGACTCATAATCCTCTGGTCGCAGGTTCGATCCCTGCCGGGCCCACACTGGCGGTGCCCGCCAGGCCGGTTGCGCCCCTTCCTCCCACCCATAGCCTCGCATGGGTGCGCGCCGCTCCTCCTGGGTCTCCTCCGGTCCCCGGTACCGCCCGCGCCGCCCTCGCCCACCGCGACTTCCGCATCGTCTTCTGGGGCTCGTTCGCCTCTCGCCTCGGCACGTGGATGCAACACGTCACCCTCGGCGCCTACGCCCTCGAGCTGACCGGTTCGGCGACCTTCCTCAGCCTCGTCCTGTTCGCCCAGCTCGGTCCCATGCTGTTCCTGCCCGTGCTGGGCGGGGCCCTGGCCGATCTGGTCGACCGCCGCCGGCTGCTCATCGCCGCCCAGGCCGAGCAACTCCTCGGCACCGCCGTGCTGGCAGTGCTGGTGGCGGGGGGCGAGCCATCACAAGGAGCACTCCTTGCGGTGGTCGGGGTGATCGGCGTGGGCGCCGCCATCCACGCCCCCGCCTACGACGCCGTGCTGCCGGCGCTGGTGGGCCGGGCCGACCTCGCCGGCGCCGTGTCCCTCAACTCCACCCAGATGAACCTCGCCCGGGTGACGGGCCCGGCACTGGGCGGTCTCGTCTTCGCCGGCTTCGGCGCCGCCGCGGTCTTCGCCCTCAACGCCGCGACCTACCTGTTCGTCATCGCCGCCCTCGTGGCCGTGCGCATCCCCCCGCTCGTGCGCGCCGACGAGAACGGGCGCTGGGCACGCCTCTCCGGCGGCTTCGGCGTGGCCCGCCGCGACCCGCTGGTGCGGCGCTGCCTGGTGACCATGGCCGCCTTCGCCCTGTTCTGCATGCCGTTCATCGGCCAGATGCCGACCTTGGCCTCACGCAACCTCGGGATCGAGCCCAGCAGCGTGGCCTATGGCCTGCTCTACACGTGCTTCGGGCTGGGCGCGGCAGTGGGGGCCGGTTCCATCGGCACGTTCCTGGCGGCCCGACCGAAGGAACAACTGGTGCGGGTCGGCCTGGTCGCCTTCGCCGGCGCGCTGGCCGTCCTCGCCCTGCTGCGCACCCCCCTGCCCGCCTACCCGGTCATCCTGGTGGTCGGGTTCTGCTACTTCGGCACCGTGACGTCGCTGGCGGTCGTGCTCCAGCAACGCCTGGATGACGCCGTCCGAGGCCGGGTCATGGCGCTGTGGACCATGGCCTTCGGCGGCACCATCCCGCTGGGACTCCTGGCCGCCGGCCCGCTGGTCGAGACCTTCTCCATCAGCTGGGTCATGGGTTACGGCGTGGTCGCCGCCCTCGCCCTGGCCGCCTACGCCAACCTCCCCCGCGTGGCCTCGGCCCCCGTCAGCCGACGCCGAGCAACCGCGCCGCCAGACGTTCCAGCCCCGCCACCCGGCTGCCCTTGACCAGCACGGCGTCGCCGTGCCCGAGCGGGCCCAGGGCCTCCACTGCCGCGTCCACGTCGTCGACCAGCTCGGCTCCGTAGGCCGGCTCGGCCACCGCCACCACCCGGATGCCCAGATCGGCCGCCAGCGCTGCCACCTCCCGGTGGTCGCCGGCCGACGTCTCACCCAGCTCCGCCATGGTCCCGAGGACAGCGACCCGCCGCTTCGCGTCCAGCTCGGCCAGTGCCCGGAGGGCGGCGCCAGTCGACGTGGGGTTGGCGTTGTAGGCGTCGTTGAGCACCAGCGCCCCGTCCGGCGAGCGCCCGAGCGCCATGCGCCAATCGGAAAGGCGGGCCTCCTCGAGGCCTCGCACCACGTCGTCGAGCGTGGCCCCCGCCGCCAGCGCGGCGGCAGTGGCGGCCAGGGCGTTGCCGATCTGGTGGCGACCGGGCACCCCCAGGCGCACATCGGCCTCTCCGGCGGGGCAGCGCAGCCGGAAGGACGCTCGCAGCTCGGCGTCGAGCTCGACGGCGCCGGCGGCGACGTCGGCATCGCCGGTCGTCCCGAAGGTGACGACCGACGCCACGGTCACCTCGGCCATGGCCCGCACCCGGGGGTCGTCGGCGTTGAGCACCGCGGTGCCGTGGGCGGGCAGGGCCTCGACCAGTTCGGCCTTGGCCCGGGCCACGTCGTCGACCGTGCCGAAGGTCTCGGTGTGGACGGGGGCGACGACGGTGACGACCCCGACGGTCGGGCGGGCGATGGAGCACAGCAGTCGGAGGTCGCCCCTCGCCCGGGCGCCCATCTCCACCACCGCCGCCCAGGCCCCGTCGGGGGCTCCGGCCAGGGTGAGCGGCACCCCCAACTCGTTGTTGAACGAACGGGCGCTGACCGCAATCGGGCCCCGGCGCCGCAGGATGGCGCCGGCCAGGTCCTTCACCGAGGTCTTGCCCACCGAACCCGTGACCGCCACCACCCGCTCGGGCAGGCGGGCCCGGGCGGCCCGTCCCAGCGCGGCGAGGGCAGCCCCCGTGTCGTCGACCACCACGGCGGTCCCCCCCTCGGGACTCCGGGCGGTGAGGTAGGCGGCGGCCCCGGCGTCGAGCGCGGCGGCCACGAAGTCGTGCCCGTCCCGGTCGGCGACCACCGGCACGAACAGCTCTCCCCCGGTGACGAGGCGTGAGTCGATGGCGGCACCGTCGACGTCGACGTCGGGCCCGGTCAACCGCCCGCCGACGGCGGCGGCCACCTCGGAGGCCCGGAACCTCATGGCTGCCTCTCCCCCACGGAGGGCTACGGTGCCACACTCGTGGGCTCCTCCCCCTCTTCCCCGGCCCGGGCCCGGCTCGTCGTGCTGTTCGGGGGGCGCTCCGCCGAGCACGACGTCTCCTGCGTGTCGGCCGCCTCGGTGCTCGGGGCGCTCGACCCCGCCCGCTACGAGATCCGTCCCGTCGGCATCACGCGGGACGGGCGCTGGGTCGCGGCCACGGGATGGGCCGTAGAGGGGGGTAGCGCCCCGGCTGCCCTGGCCGCCGAGGGACCGGAGGTGGACTCCTTGGCCACCGTGGCATCGGACCCGGAGGAGGGCGACGTGCCCACCGTGGTGCTGCCGCTACTGCACGGCCCCCTCGGCGAGGACGGCACCGTCCAGGGCCTGCTCGAGCTGGCCGGCGTGGCCTACGTGGGCGCCGGGGTCCTGGGATCGGCGCTGTGCATGGACAAGGCCAAGGCCAAGGAGGTGCTCGCCCACCACGGCCTCCCTCAGGCCCGGTACCTGGCCCTGCGCGAGGGCGAGGTCGATGCCGGGCTGGCCGAGCGGGTCGGGGCCGAGCTGGGCTGGCCGGTGTTCGTGAAGCCCGCCAACCTCGGCTCTTCGGTGGGCATCTCCAAGGTCGAGGGCCCCGCCGGCCTCGACGAGGCCATGCAGCTCGCCCTGGGCTACGACGAGTGGGTGGTGGTCGAGGAAGGCGTCACCGGCCGGGAGATCGAGTGCGGAGTCCTCGGAGACCTCGAACTGGTCGCCTCGGTCCCGGGCGAGATCGTGCCCAGCCGGGAGTTCTACGACTACGAGGACAAGTACTCCGGCGACGGCGCCGACCTGGTCGTGCCCGCCTCCCTGCCCCACGACGTGGCCGAGGAGGTGCGCCGGCTGGCCGTGGCCGCCGCCCGGGCACTGCGGGCCGAGGGCATGGCCCGGGTCGACTTCTTCTGGGAGGAGGACGGGCGGGGCCTGCTGGTCAACGAGGTCAACACCATCCCCGGGTTCACCCCCCACTCGATGTACCCCCGGCTGTGGGAGGCCAGCGGCGTTCCCTATGCGGACCTCATCGACCGCCTGGTGACGTCAGCCCTGGAGCGGCACCGTCGCCGCTCGGAGCGGGTGGGCCGCCCTCGACCAGCAGGGCCGACCTGAGGAACTCGAGCAGCTCGGCCCGCCGCTGCACCAGCGACCGGGCGGTGGGCTCCACCCCCACTGCGCGCAGCACCTCCACCTCGGTGGCCACCCCGATGACCGTGGAGTAGGCGGACAGCAGCAACAGGCGAGGGTCGTGGCGCCGCACCCGCCCGGCGGCCATCTCGTCCTCGAGGAAGGCGAGGGCCCGCTCGACCAGCGGCTCGAGCGCCTCGACCAGGCGGGTGGCGGCGGGCGGACCGAGGCGGCCCACCTCCCGCAGGAGGCCCAGCAGCTCGGGGCGTCGGGCGGCGAGACGGAAGGTCGCCCGCACGAGCGCCTCGACCCGCGCGAACCCCGGCCCGGCGCCGGAGAGGGCAGCCTCCAGGGCGTCGGCCAGCTCGCCCGCCGAACGGTCGACCACGGCGACGAGCACGCCCTGCTTGGTCCCGAAGTGGTGCAGGATGGTCTGCTTGCGCAGCCCCACCTGAAGCGCCAGGGCGTCGAGCGACGTGGCCCCGTAGCCTCGTGCGGCGAACGACGCCAGCGCCGCGTCGAGGATTCGGGCTCGGGTCGCTGCCGCATCCCTCGGGTAGACGCTCACCACCTACCGGATGGTAGACAGAAGGGGTGATCGCCGAGGTTCTCGCCGGCCGCCGCCTCTTCGTGACCGGCGCCACCGGCTTTCTCGGTACGGCCCTGGTCGAGCGCCTGCTGCGGTCGGTACCGGGATGCGAGCTGGTGCTGCTCGTGCGCCCCGGCCGGCGCTCGTCCGCGGCTCAGCGGGTTCGCCGCGAGGTCCTGCGCAACGACGCCTTCGACCGGCTCCGGGAGCGGCTCGGGGAGGCCTTCGACGCCGAGACCGACCGGCGCGTCCAGGTGGTGGCCGGCGACGTGAGCCTCGACGGGTTGGGGCTCGACGACGACGGGCGGGCGGCACTGGCCTCGTGCGACGTCGTCATCCACGCCGCCGCCTCCGTCGCCTTCGACTCGCCCCTCGACCGGGCGGTGGAGGTGAACCTGCTGGGCCCGGCCCGCATCGCCGAGGCGCTCCAGTCGGTGGGCTCCACCGCCCACCTGGTCTCGGTGTCCACCTGTTACGTGGCCGGCAACCGGCGGGGACGGGCCCCGGAGATCCTGGTGTCCGACACGCCCTTCTCGCCGGCCGTGGGATGGCGCGAAGAGGTGGCCGCCGCCCGCCGGCGGCGAGCCGACGTGGAGGCCGAGAGCAGGACCCCGCCGCTGCTGGCCCGCTTCGCCAAGGAGGCCCGGGCGGAGCTGGGGGCAGCCGGTGTGCCCCTGCTGGCCAGCAAGGCCGAGAAGCGGCGCGACGCCTGGGTGGCCGACACCATGGTCGAGGCCGGGCGGGCCCGCGCCCGGGCACTGGGCTGGCCCGACGCCTACGCCTACACCAAGGCGCTCGGCGAGCAGGCACTGCTCGACGTGCGCGGTGACGTCCCCGTCACCATCGTCCGCCCGTCGATCATCGAGTCGGCCCTCGCCGAGCCCGCCCCGGGGTGGATCCGCGGGTTCCGGATGGCGGAGCCGGTCATCATCACCTACGCCCAGGGCCTGCTCCGGGAGTTCCCCGGCATCCCCGAAGGCGTGGTCGACGTCATCCCTGTCGACCTGGTCGTCGCCGCCGTGGTGGACGCCGCCGCCCGGGGCCCGGCCGACCCGTCGGGCCCCCCGGCCATCGTCCAGGTGGCGTCCGGGTCAGCCAACCCGCTCCACTACCGCCACCTGGTGGACCTGGTCCACGGGTGGTTCAGCCGGAACCCGCTCTACGACACCAAGGGCCAACCCATCGTGGTGCCTCGCTGGAGCTTTCCCGGGCGGGGCCGGGTGCAGGCCCAGTTGGAGCGGGCGGTGAAGACCATCGACCGGGCGGAGAAGGCGCTGTCGGCCCTGCCCCTGCGGGGCACCTCGGCACGCTGGTCGGCCAATCTGGAGGAGCACCGGGCGGCTGCGGCACGGGCGCTGGTCTACGTGGAGTTGTACGGCGCCTACGCCGAGACCGAGGCCATCTTCGGCGTCGACGAACTGCTCGACCGCTGGTCGACCCTGGACTCCACCGACCGGGAGCGCTTCTGCTTCCACCCCGCGGTCATCGACTGGGACGCCTACGTCACCGAGGTGCACCTCCCGTCGGTGGTCGAGCACGCCCGGGTGCGATCCACCCCGGGCACCCGCTCGGGGCCGAGCCGCACCGAACGCCTGCGGGCCCGGGTGCTGTCGCCCGACCGGCACCTGGCCGCCTTCGACCTCGAGAACACCCTGATCGCCTCCAACGTGGTGGAGTCGTACTCCTGGCTCGCCACCCGCCGCCTGCCGCCGGGCGACCGGGTGCGCCTGGCCATGCGAGCGCTGGCCGAGGGCCCGTCGCTGCTGGCCCTCGATCGCAAGGACCGCGGTGACTTCCTGCGCCACTTCTACCGTCGCTTCGAGGGAGCTCCGGTGGACCAGCTCGACGAGGACGCCGTGCAACTGCTGAGCCACCTGCTGCTGGCCAAGTCGTTCCCCGCGGGTTTCCGCCGGGTTCGAGAGCACCGCCGGCTCGGGCATCGCACGGTGCTGATCACCGGCGCACTCGATCTGGTGGTGGAGCGCAACCTGGGCCCGCTGTTCGACGACATCGTCTGTGCCCGGATGGGGGTGACCGACGAGGGCCGCTACACGGGCGAGCTGCTCGAAGCTCCCCCGACCGGTGAGGCCCGGGCCCAGGCCATGGCCGACTACGCCGAGGCCGAGGGGCTCCGCCTGGACGAGGCGGTGGCCTACGCCGATTCCGCCAGCGACCTGCCGATGCTGGAGGCGGTGGGTTTCCCCGTGGCGGTGAACCCCGAGACCCGGCTGGCGTCCATCGCCGGCAAGCGGGGCTGGCTGGTCGAGCAGTGGTCGAAGGCACCCGGTGGGCCCCGGCCACTGCTGCCCATCGGTCCCACGACCAGGCGGACCTCCTTCGCCGAGGCCGGCCGAGGGCGCCACGGGGCAGCACGGTGAAGGCGCTGCGCGTCGAGCGCTCCCTCCCCCGCTTCGCCGCGGCCCGGGTCGCCGGCGCCCTGGCGCCGGGCGGTGGTGCCCGCGTCGGGCCCCTGCGCCTGGTCGACGTCGACCCGCCCGCCCCACCGGGCCCGGAGTGGCAGCGGGTCCGGCCCCGCCTGGCCGGCATCTGCGGGTCCGATCTGGCGACCGTCGACGGCAAGGCGTCCCCGTGGTTCGAGCCCATCGTCAGCTTCCCCTTCGTCCCCGGCCACGAGGTGGTGGGTGACCTGGACGACGGCACTCGGGCCGTGATCGAGCCCGTGCTCGGGTGCGCGGCGCGGGGCATCGACCCGCCGTGCCCGGGGTGCGCCGCCAACGACGTGGGCCGCTGCCGCAACATCGCCTTCGGCCACCTCGAGCCCGGCCTGCAGACGGGCTACTGCGCCGACACGGGGGGCGGTTGGTCGATCGCCCTCATGGCCCATCCCAGCCAGTTGCACCGGGTGCCCGACGGGATGAGCGACGAGGCCGCGGTCATGGTGGAGCCGACGGCGTGCGCCGTACGAGGTGCCTTGAAGTGCGCCGGCGGCGCCGGCGGCGTGATCGCCGTGGTGGGCGCCGGCACGCTCGGCCTGTGCACCCTCGCCGCCCTGCGACGCTGGGTCGGCCCCGACCAGCTGCTGGTGGGGGCCAAGCACCCCCAACAGCGCCGGCTGGCCACCGAGCTGGGAGCCACCACGGTGGTGGAGCCGGCGGGGCTCACCCGGGCCGTGCGCCGGGCCACGGGGTCGATGGCGCTTCCACGCGGTGGGCCGGGCCCCCGGAACCGCACCGACGGTGAACCCGACCAACTGTTGGGTGGGGCCGACGTCGTGGTCGACTGCGTGGGCAGCGAAGCCAGCTTGGCCCAGGCGCTGGCGGTCGTGCGTCCCGGTGGCCGTATCGTGATGGTCGGCATGCCCGGTTCCGTCACCGTCGACCTCACCCCCCTGTGGCAGCGGGAGGTCGAGCTGGTCGGCGCCTACGCCTACGGGCGGGAGCCGCAGCTCGATCGCCGCACCTTCGATCTGGCCTTCGAGCTCGTCGCCGAGGCCCGCCTCGAGCGGCTGGTGTCGGCGACCTACCCCCTGCACCGCTACCGCGACGCCCTCTCGCACGCCGCCGAGTCGGGCCGGCGGGGAGCGGTGAAGGTGGCCTTCGACCTCCGTAACGAAAAGGATCGGGAACGACTGTGACTGACACGGCATCGGCCCACGGCCGACTCCGCACTCCAGCCTGGACGCCGGTGGCACCCAGGGCCGGCCAGGTGATCCGATGAGCCCGCGGCCGGGGTTCGTGCTCGAGGTCGACCGGTCGACCCCGCCCACGCTGTTCATGCACGGCGAGGGCTTCCGCCTGGAGAGCCTCCCCGTCGGCAGCCGCATCGTCTACCCGCCCGAGGCGTTGCCCACCGTCGCCGACATCGACGGCGCCATCCGTTCCGCGCTGCTCCATCCCGTCGACTCCGAGCCGCTGCCGGCCCTGCTGTTCCCCGGCATGCGCCTGACCATCGCCTTCGACGACGTGTCGCTGCCGCTGCCACCCATGCGCCGTCCCGACGTGCGCCAGCGGGTGATCGAGGCGGTGCTCGACCTGGCCGCCGCCGCCGGGGTCGACGACGTCCACCTCATCGCCGCCCTGGCCCTGCACCGGCGCATGACCGAGGCCGAGCTGCGCCACGCCGTGGGTGACCGGGTCTACGACGCCTTCGCCCCCCGGGGCCAGCTCTACAACTTCGACGCCGAGGATCCCGACGCCCTGACCTTCGTCGGCGAGACCGACCAGGGCGAGGAGGTCGAGATCAGCAAGCGGGCTGCGGAGTCCGACCTGCTGATCTACGTGAACATCAACCTCGTCGCCATGGACGGTGGCCACAAGTCCACGGCCACCGGCCTGGCGTCGTACCGGAGCCTGCGCCACCACCACAACGTGCGCACGCTGCAGCGCAGCCGGTCGTTCATGGACCAGCACCGCTCGGAGCTGCACTCCTCGAACTGGCGCATGGGCAAGGTGCTCCGCGACGCCGGCGTGAAGATCTTCCAGATCGAGACGACCCTCAACAACGACACCTTCCCTCCGCCGTTCGACTTCCTGCAGAAGCGGGAGTGGGAGTGGTCGGCACGCCACCGCGCCACCTTCGTCGCCTCCTCCAAGGCCCTGGATCGGGCCCCGAACCGAGTTCGGCGCTCGGTGTTCCACTCGGTGCGGGCGCCACACGATCTCACCGGAGTGGCCGCCGGCGAGGTGGAGGCGGTCCATCGGCTCACGACCGCCAGGGTGTACGAGCAGCAGCTCGTCCCGGTCGAGGGCCAGACCGACGTGCTCACCCTGGGGCTGCCCTACATCTGCCCCTACAACGTCAACTCGGTGATGAACCCGATCCTCGTGATGTCCACGGCGTTGGGCTACTTCTTCAACCTGTACCGGGGCCGCCCCCTGGTCCGGGAGGGCGGCGTCCTCATCGTGAGCCACCCCACGCCCTGGGAGTTCCACCCCGTCCACCACCCCAGCTACATCGACTTCTTCGAGCAGGTGCTCAGCGAGACGACCGATCCGCTCGAGGTGGAGAAGACCTACGAGCAGGCCTACGCCGAGGACGAGTGGTACCGCCACCTGTACCGGACGAGCTACGCCTACCACGGCGTCCACCCCTTCTACATGTGGTACTGGGGCTCCCACGCCCTGCAGCACCTGGGTGCGGTGATCGTCGTCGGCGGCGACGCCCGTGCCGTGCGCCGGCTCGGGTTCAAGCCGGCCAGCACCCTGCGGGACGCGCTGGAGATGGCCAGCGACGTGGTGGGGCGCGACCCGTCCATCACCCACTTCCACGCACCCCCGCTGATGATGGCCGACGTGACGTGAGGTTGCCGCTGCTGAAGTTCCCCTTGTCGGCGCCCACGCGTCCGGCCGGCGTGGAGCTTCTGCCGGTCGCCCGCCGCAGCGGGGCGGACTACGACACCGAGTGGGCCCGCCGGCCACTCTCCCGCTACGCCCGGCTGCTGATGGTGGAGGGCCCGATCCGCCTGGGCGTGCACGCCCTGGCGTCGCCGGAACGGGCCGGCCTCGACCGTCTCGAGGGCCTGGAGGGGCCGGCGATCTTCGCTGCCAACCACCACAGCCACCTGGACGCCCCTCTGCTGTTGACGTCGGTCCCCGACCGGTGGCGCCATCGCCTGGTGGTGGCCGCCGCCGCCGACTACTTCTTCGGCAACCGCATCACGTCGGCGGCATCAGCGCTGGCCATCGGCGCCATTCCCATCGAGCGCAACCGGATCGAGCGCCGGTCGGCCGATCGCGCTGCCGCGCTCATCGTGCGGGGGTGGAGCCTGCTGATCTTCCCCGAGGGCGGCCGCAGCACCGACGGTTGGGGGCAGGGGCACCGTGGCGGGGCGGCCTACCTCTCCCTGCGCTGCTCGGTGCCGGTGGTGCCCATCCACATCGAAGGCACGGGACGCATCTTCGGCAAGGGCGACAAGCGGCCCCGTCCCGGCACCAGCCGGGTCACCTTCGGCGCCCCCTTGCACCCGGTCGCCGGCGAACACGCCACCCGTTTCGCCGGGCGCATCGAAGCCGCGGTGGCCACCCTCGCCGACGAGGCCGCCACCGACTGGTGGTCAGCCCGCCGGCGGGCGGCCAAGGGCGAGTCGCCCTCGCTGACGGGGCCCGAGCTCGCTTCGTGGCGCCGTAGTTGGGCCCTCGGCGATCGCCGGCGCCGGCCCACACGCCGGCAGACAACCTGGCCCCGGATCTGAGCCCGGGAACGACACCGTTCTGGCGGTGAGAACGGTACGGAAACGGCCCCGTTTCCGCCGCCAGAAGCGGGAGGCGGGCGTCGGCCTCGGCGTCGAGCTTGCTGGTGTGGTGAACGTCGCTGTCGACCTCGACGACCAGCCCGAGGTGGCGGTAGAGGAAGTCGACCCGGCCGACCCAGGACTCGCCGCCCAGGTCGACCTGACGCTCGGGCAATGGGAGGCCGGCTTCCACCATGAGGGCGAAGAACCGAGCCTCGAGGCCACTGGCCGGGGGGATGTAGCCGGCGCCACGGTCGGCGAGGAGCTGGCGCATCAGGGCGCTGCCCGTCCGCCCGTGCTCGAGCAGCTCGATGGCGACCGCCCGCAGCTCCTCCAGGGCCACCAGCTTGCGGGCCAGGGCGTTGTCGAGAGCCCGCTCGGCCCGCAGGGGATGGAGGCAGCCGGCCAGGTCGAAGACCGTCCGCGCCGCCGTGGTCACCGGGATGCCCTCACGGGTGGTCCGGTGATGCGCCGGCAGGTAGCGCGGCTCGTGCACCTCGGCGGGTGGCGAAGGCCGGCGATAGCCGTCGCGCTGCTTGCTGATGCGCGGCCAGTGGTCGGAGAAGCCCGGAAGACCCCACAAGCGAGCAGCCGCGTGATGGGAGACCACGGCGCTCTCGCCGGCAGGTGGCCGTCTCCCACGCTCCTGACGCAGTTCGACGCCGAAGGGCCCGACGGTC
>JAHWJR010000115.1 GCA_019348335.1 Actinomycetota bacterium | reverse complement strand
AGCGGACCGGGCTCACCCTGGGTGTCGGTGGTGTCCTGGGCGTCGGAGTGGGGGTTGGCCATGACTTCTTCCAGCTTCCCCTCTGCCGGGTTGTCCAGCGGCTCCACCGGCTTCTGCTCGGCCCGCAGGGGCTCACTCTCGTTGCGGTCCCCCCGGCGCTCATCGGAGTCGCTCTGGCTCGTCCAGTCCTGGTTCACCTGCTCCTGGGTGTTCACGGCGTCGTCAGAAAGCGGTTCGTTGACGGGCATGGCGGTTCCTTTCCAGCGGCGTTTACTGGCTGTCGTTCTCCCCCTCGCGGGGCGCCCGGAAACGCTCGGCCCCGGCCAGGAGCTCGAGCAGCGTCCGCACCCCGACGCCGGTGGCACCCTTGGACAGGGGTCCGTCGTCGTCGTCGGCACGGGACGGCCCGGCGATGTCGAGGTGCACCCAGGGCACCTCGCCCACGAACTCCTGGAGGAACAGCCCGGCGGTGAGCGCACCGGCCGAGCGGCCGCCGATGTTCTTCAGGTCGGCGACCTCGGAGTCGAGCTGCTTGCGGTAGGCCTTGGGCAGCGGCAGCGGCCACGCCGGCTCGCCGGCTCGATCCGCCGCCGACCGCACCTGGTCGACGAGGCCGTCGTCGTTGCCCATCAACCCCATGATCTTGTTCCCGAGGGCGGTGATGCAGGCTCCGGTCAACGTGGCCAGGTCGACGATGGCGTCCGGGCCCTCCTCCACGGCCAGGGCCAAGCCGTCGGCCAGCACCAGGCGGCCCTCGGCGTCGGTGTTGAGCACCTCGACGGTCGTGCCGTTGCGGGTCCGCAGCACGTCGCCCGGCCTGGTGGCCCGGCCTCCGGGCATGTTCTCGGTGGCGGGGACGAAGCCCAGCACCTTCACCGGCGGCGCCAGCGCCGGCAGCGCCGCCATGGCGGCGATCACCGCCGCACCTCCGCCCATGTCGGTCTTCATGGTCATCATGCCCTCGGCCGTCTTGATGGACAGGCCGCCGGAGTCGAAGGTGATGCCCTTGCCCACGAGGGCCACGGTGGTCTGGGCCCCGGGAGGGTCGTAGGTCAACTTGATCAGGCGCGGGGGCTCGTGCGAACCCGCGGCCACGCCCAACAGGCCTCCGAGCCCGAGCTCGGCCGCCGCCACCTCGTCGAGCACCTCGACGCCCAGGCCGGCCGCCTCCGCCGCCCGTCGAGCCCGGTCGGCCAGCTCCGAGGGGCTGAGCGAACCACCCGGCTCGTTCACCAGGTCACGGGCCAGCTCCACCGCCTCCACGACCGTGGTCGCCCGCCGCAGGGGCTCCTGGAGCTCGTCGGCATCGGGTGTCACGAGCACCACGCCGTCGAGGCGGCACGGGTCCGGGTCGGACTTGTAACGGGTGAAGCGGTAGGCGGCCAGGCCCGCCCCCTCGGCCGTCGCCTGCGCCGCCGTCGCCCGGTCGTCGCCGTCCGGCACGGCGGCGAGCAGGGTGGTGGCCATCGAGCTCCGCTTCCAGGCAGCCCGGACGAGGGCCGCCGCCGCCCGGCGGAGCACGTCGGGGCCGACGTCGCCAGCCCGCCCCACGCCCACGGCCACCACCGTGGCGTCGCCCCGCCCCGCCAGGGTGACGGTCTCGCCCACCTTGGCCTCGAAGCGCCGGGCCTCGAGCTGGGCGGGCTCGACGCCATGGCCGTCACCCAGCACGGTGGGCCCTTCGGCCACGGGGATGCCGACCACCTCGACGCCGTCGGGCAGGTCGGGGGCGGCGGTGACGGTGAGGGGCATGGGTCCTCCAGGGGGGCTCGCGTTCGGTCGCGACCCTACCGGCGAGGTGGTACGCCACCGGCCGTCGTGCGCCCGGGCTCTCCCCCGGCGCAAGGGCGGTCAGTACCCTTGCGGCCATGGATTTCCTCGGTGCCGCACGCGAGCGGGTGGTCGTGTTCGACGGAGGTGGCGGCACCAACCTCCAGCTCCGGGAGCTCGGGCCCGACGACTTCGGGGGCCCGGCGCTCGAAGGCTGCAACGAGATCCTCGTCGCCACCCGGCCCGACGTGGTGGCCGAACTGCACGCGTCGTTCTTCGAGGTGGGTTGCGACGTGGTCGAGACCAACACCTTCGGCGCCTTCGCCGTCCCACTGAGCGAGTACGGCATCGCCGACCGGGCCGAGGAGCTCAACGAGACCGCAGCCCGCCTCGCCCGCTCCGTGGCCGCCGACTTCTCCACCCCCGACCGTCCCCGCTGGGTCGCCGGCTCCATCGGCCCCGGCACCAAGTTCCCGTCGCTCGGCAACATCCGCTTCGCCGAGCTGCGCGACGCCTACGAGGTCCAGGCCCGGGGGCTGCTGACCGGCGGCGTCGACCTGTTGCTGATCGAGACGGTCTTCGACCTGCTCCAGGCCAAGGCGGCCATCGTCGCCTGCCGGCGGGCCATGGCCGCCGCCGGCCGCACCGTCCCCCTCCAGGTCCAGGTGACCGTGGAGCTCACCGGTCGCATGCTGCCCGGCACCGAGATCGCCGCCGCCCTCACCGCCCTCGACCCCATGCGCCCCGACGTCCTCGGCGTCAACTGCGCCACCGGTCCGGCGGAGATGCACGAGCACCTCCGCCACCTCAGCGCCGCCGCCCGCATGCCGCTGTCGTGCCTGCCCAACGCCGGGCTGCCCTCGGTGGTCGACGGCAAGATGCACTACGACCTGAGCCCCGACCAGCTGGCCGAGTACCACCACCGCTTCGTCACCGAGCTGGGCGTGTCGGTCGTGGGCGGCTGCTGCGGGACGACGCCCGCCCACCTGCGGGCGGTGGTCGAGCGCTGCGCCGGCCTCACCCCCGCACCCCGCTCCCCCGTCCACGAGCCCGGCGCGGCGTCCATCTACACCGCCGTCCCCTTCCGCCAGGAGACGAGCTTCCTGGTGGTGGGCGAGCGCACCAACGCCAACGGGTCGCGCAAGTTCCGCCAGGCCATGCTCGACGACGACTGGGAGACCTGCGTGGCCATGGCCAAGGACCAGGTCAAGGAGGGCGCCCACGTCCTCGACGTCTGCGTCGACTACACCGGCGAGGACGGCGTGGCCGACATGGAGGAGATCGCCCAGCGCTTCGCCACCCAGTCAGCCCAGCCGCTCATGCTCGACTCCACCGAACCCGAGGTCATCGAGACCGGGCTGCAGTGGATCGGCGGACGGCCGGTGCTCAATTCGGTCAACCTGGAGGACGGCGACGCGCCCGGGACGCGCCTCGACCGCTTCCTGAGCCTCGCCCGCGAGTACGGCGCCGCGGTGGTGTGCACCTGCATCGACACCGAGGGCCAGGCCCGCACCGCCGACTGGAAGCTGCGGGCGGCGCGGGCCATCCACGACCTGGCCGTCGAGCGCTACGGGCTCGAGCCGTCCGACCTCCTCTTCGACCCGCTGGCCCTGCCGCTCTCGACGGGGATGGAGGAGAGCCGGCGCGACGGGATCGAGACCATCGAGGGGATCCGCCGGATCAAGGCCGAGCTGCCCGGGGTCTCGACCATCCTCGGGCTGTCGAACGTCAGCTTCGGCCTCAACCCCGCCGCCCGCCACGTCCTCAACTCGATGTTCCTCCACGAGTGCCTGGACGCGGGGCTCGACGCCGCCATCGTCCACGCCGGGCGCATCATGCCGCTCAACAAGATCGACGAGCGGGTCCAGGAGATCTGCCTCGATCTCATCTACGACCGGCGCCGGCCGGGCTACGACCCGCTCCAGGAGCTGCTCGGCGCCTTCGAGGGGGTCACCTCGGCGGCGGTGGAGAAGGAGGACCGCAGCGACTGGCCCGTCGGGGAGCGCCTGAAGGCACGCATCATCGACGGCGACCGTGACGGGCTCGACGCCGAGCTGGAGGAGGCGCTGTCGGGCAAGTCGGCGCTGGCCATCGTCAACGACGACCTGCTGGCGGGCATGAAGGTGGTGGGCGAGCTGTTCGGCTCGGGCCAGATGCAGCTGCCCTTCGTGCTCCAGTCGGCCGAGACCATGAAGCGGGCGGTGGCCTGGCTGGAGCCCCACATGGAGAAGGCCGACCAGGGGGGCAAGGGCAGGGTGGTCCTGGCCACGGTGAAGGGCGACGTCCACGACATCGGCAAGAACCTGGTGGACATCATCCTCACCAACAACGGCTACGAGGTGTTCAACCTCGGCATCAAGGTCTCCATCACCGACATGGTGGCCAAGGCCCTCGAGGTCGAGGCCGACGCCATCGGCATGAGCGGGCTGCTGGTCAAGTCCACGCTGATCATGCGGGAGAACCTCGAGGAGCTCAACGCCCAGGGCCTGGACCGCATCCCCGTGTTGCTGGGCGGGGCCGCCCTCACCCGCTCCTACGTCGAGCGTGACCTCCGCGAGGTCTACGAGGGACGCCTGTTCTACGGCAAGGACGCCTTCGAGGGCCTGCGCACGCTCGATCGCCTGAACGAGCTCAAGCGCACGGGCGCCGACGACCCCGACTTCGGTCGGGCGCCGGGAGGGCGGGTGCTGCCCCCCCGGCGCAGCCAGCGCACCCCCGACCCCGACGTCGAGGTCCCGCCCCGCTCTCCCGAGGTGGCCATCGACAACGAGGTGTTCAAGCCGCCGTTCCTCGGTTCCCGGGTGGTCAAGGGAATCTCCCTCGACGAGATCGCCGCCTACGTGAACGAGACCGCCCTGTTCCGCAACCAGTGGGGCTACCGGCCCGAGAAGGGCGAGTCCGACGAGGTGTTCAAGGACCGCATCCGCCCGGTGCTGCGGGAGCAGTTGGCCGAGGCCAAGGCGTCGGGGATCCTCCTGCCCCAGGTCGTCTACGGCTTCTTCCCCGCCAACGGTGACGGCAACGACGTGGTGATCTGGACCGACGACAGCCGGACCACCGAGTGGGGCCGCTTCTCGTTCCCCCGCCAGCACGAGGACCCGTTCCTGTGCATCGCCGACTTCTTTCGCCCGCTCGACTCGGGCGAGGCCGACTACGCCGCCTTCCACATCGTCACCATGGGCGGCGCCGTGTCCGAGGCCGCCGGCCGGCTCTTCGCCGAGGACGAGTACTCCAAGTACCTGTTGCTCCACGGCCTCGGGGTGGAGATGGCCGAGGCCCTGGCCGAGTACTGGCACCGCCGCATCCGCGAGGAGTGGGGCTTCGCCGACGAGGACGGGCCGACCCTCAAGGGGCTGTTCCGCCAGCAGTACCGGGGCAGCCGCTACTCGTGGGGCTATCCCGCCTGCCCCGACCTGGAGGACAACGTCACCGTGTGGAACCTGCTCGAGGGTGAGCGCATCGGCCTCGTCGTGAGCGAGGAGACGGGCTACCAGTACCAGCCCGAGCAGACCACCTCGGCCATCATCTGCCACCACCCCCGGGCCAAGTACTTCATCGCCCGCTGAGGGCCGGCGCCGTCAGTCCCGCACCACGGGGTAGAGGGCTCGGAGGTCGGCGTAGTCGATCTCGTCGGGCTGGTCGGTGCCCCCGGTGGGGTACATGACCGAGCCGAGCAGGGAGTTGTGGGGCAGGCCCAGAGCGTGCCCGATCTCGTGGGTGGCCACCACCCGCCGGAGGATTTCGTCGAGGCCGCAGTCGGTGCACACCTCCACGAACGCCGACTTCGGATGGTCACCGCCCGGCTCCTGGGACGCCCGTCCCTGGAAGTCGAAGATGCCGTCCAGGGCCTCCTCGTCGGCGGGGCACACCGCGATGCGGGTCCCTTCGCCCCGGCAGGTCCCGCCGGGCTCGCCGGCGGCCCAGGCGAGCCGCAGGTCGGCACCGGAGCGGTTCCACACCTCCACGGCGTGGCGGGTGGCCTGGTGCCAGCGGGGGTCGTCGGTCTCGTCCACGATGACGAGGTCGCGCTGCGCCCAGGGCCGGAACTCGTACTCGGCGGCGCTCACGGGCACCATGCGGACCAGCAGCAGGGCGAGGGCCACGGCGAAGGTCACCGAGTTGGCCAGCCGGACGATGGCCGCCAACCGAGCTTGCTCCGCCCCCAGGGTGGCCACGTCGTCGGGCCGCGGGCGCAGGCGGACGAGGTCGCCCACGTCGTAGTCGCCCTGTGCCCACTCGCCCCGAAGCAGTGCCGCTCCCGCCTCCCAGCGCGCCAGCATCAGTGGCCCCGGCCCACCCACTCGTCGAGCTGCGCCGCCTCGGCGCCGATGGTCGTCGAGTCGCCGTGGCCGGTGTGCACGATCGTCTCCCCGGGGAGCGGCAGCAGCCGCCGCCGGATGGAGTCGATGATGGTCGGGAAGTCGGAGAAGGAGCGGCCGGTGGC
>JAHWJR010000114.1:2476-6236 GCA_019348335.1 Actinomycetota bacterium | reverse complement strand
TCCTCCGGGGTCAGCTCGGTCTCGCCCTTGGGCGTGACCTTGCCGACGAGGACGTCGCCAGGACCGACCTCGGCACCGACACGGATGATCCCCCGGTCGTCGAGGTCGGCGAGGATGTCCTCGGAGAGGTTGGGGATGTCGCGGGTGATCTCCTCGGGCCCGAGCTTCGTGTCGCGGGCGTCGATCTCGTGGCTGTGGATGTGGATCGACGTGAGCACGTCGTCGCGCACCAGCCGCTCCGAGAGGATGATGGCGTCCTCGAAGTTGTAGCCCTCCCAGGGCATGAAGGCGACGAGCAGGTTCTTGCCCAGCGCCAACTCGCCGTGCTCGGTCGAGGGACCGTCGGCCAGGACGACGCCGGTGGTGACCCGGTCGCCCTCGGACACGCGGGGGTGCTGGTTGATGCAGGTGTCCTGGTTGGAACGGCGGAACTTGGCCAGGCGGTAGACCTTGCGTCGTGCGGTGCCGTCGCCGTCGTACTCCAGGGTGATGTGGTCGCCGCTGACCTCGGTGACGGTGCCGTCGCCGTCCGCCAAGAGGATGTCGCCGCCGTCCCGAGCGGCACGCGCTTCGATCCCGGTGCCGATGTAGGGGGCCTCGGCCCGCACCAGCGGAACCGCCTGGCGCTGCATGTTGGCCCCCATCAGGGCGCGGTTGGCGTCGTCGTGCTCGAGGAACGGGATCAACGCGGTGGCCACCGAGACGATCTGCTGGGGCGCCACGTCCATGAGCTGGACCTCGGCCGGGGGCACGGCGCTGATCTCGGTGGTGGCGCCGAAGAAGACGTCACGCTCGAGCTGGAGCTTGAGGTCGGACAGCGAGGCCGAGGTGGGGCTTCGCCGCACCAGGACGCGCTCGTCGGTGAAGCGCCCCTCGTCGTCGAGCGGGGTGTTGGCCTGGGCGACGACGTACTCCTCTTCCTCGTCGGCGGCCAGGTAGACGATCTCGTCGGTGACCCGCCCCTCGAAGACCTTGCGGTAGGGCGACTCGATGAAGCCGAAGGCGTTGACGCGGGCGTAGGTCGACAGGGCCCCGATGAGCCCGATGTTGGGACCCTCGGGCGTCTCGATGGGGCACATGCGCCCGTAGTGCGAGAAGTGGACGTCACGGACCTCGAAGCCGGCGCGTTCGCGCGAGAGCCCACCGGGCCCGAGCGCCGAGAGCCGGCGGCGGTGGGTGAGCCCGGACAGGGGGTTCACCTGGTCCATGAACTGTGAGAGCTGGCTGGTCCCGAAGAACTCCTTGATGGCGGCAACGACCGGTCGGATGTTGATCAGCGTCTGGGGCGTGATCGCCTCGACGTCCTGGGTCGTCATGCGCTCGCGCACGACCCGCTCCATCCGGGACAGGCCGATGCGCACCTGGTTCTGGATGAGCTCGCCGACCGAGCGGATGCGGCGGTTGGCGAAGTGGTCCTGGTCGTCGAGCCGGTAGCCGATCTCGCCGGCGGCCAGGTTCAGCAGGTACGTGGTGGCGGCGAGGACCTCGACCCTGGAGAGCACCGACTGGTCGGGCTCGGGCCGGTCGAGCTCGGACAGCCCGAACAGGGACTCGAGCTTGGCGATCTCAGGGCCCAGCTTGCGGTTGAGCTTGTAGCGGCCCACACGCGAGAGGTCGTAACGCTTGGGGTTGAAGAAGGCGTTCTCGAAGTAGTTGCGGGAGGCGTCAGGTGTGGGGGGCTCGCCAGGGCGGGCGCGCTTGTAGATCTCGATCAGCGCCTCTTCCTGCGTGGTGAACAGGTCCCGCTCCTTCTCCCACTGACCCTCGAGGAAGTCGAAGTGGCGCACCAGGCGGTCGAGGAACCCGGGGTGGTGCTCCTCGTCGTAGCCGAGGGCACGCAGCAGGACGAACAGGCTGAGCCGGCGCTTGCGGGCCACCCGTGTCCCGGCGGTGACGTCCTTGCCCGGCTTCTGCTCGACGTCGAACTCGATCCACTCACCGCGGTAGGGGTGGACCGTGCCGGTCACCAGCTGGTGCTTGGCCAGGTTCCGCAGGCGGAAGCGCTCGCCCGGCTGGAAGATCACACCGGGGCTGCGCACGAGCTGCGACACCACCACGCGCTCCGTGCCGTTGATGATGAACGTGCCCTTGTCGGTCATCATCGGGAAGTCCCCCATGAAGACCGTCTGCTCCTTGATCTCACCGGTCCCCGCGTTCATGAACCGGGCCCGCACGAAGATCGGAGCCGAGAAGGTCATGTCCTTCTCCTTGCACTCCTCGACGCCGAACTTCGGCGGAGGGCACAGGTCCTCGTCATTGGGGTCGAACTCCAGCTCGAGGCGGAGCGACCCGCTGAAGTCCTCGATGGGACTGATGTCGCGGAACGTCTCGGTCAGACCGTGGGAGAGGAACCACTCGAACGACGACGTCTGGACGGAGGTCAGGTCGGGAAGGGTCAGGACCTCGTCCAAGTTCGCGAACGAATAGCGGTCCCGGGCGACGGGGCGAGCAGGCAAGGGGCTACTCCTCGGACACGGAGAACGGAGGGAGAGACGCGCCGGGTCCGCCGGAGAGGGAACGGGGACACCAGGGCACGGGCACGGCAACCCGTAAACGTACAGTGGAACGCGTCAGCATGCAACCCCTGCGGGGGTCGCCAACGAACGACGGCTGGACCGCCTGACGGGCAGGACAGTACGCGGCGCCGCCAGGCGCGTCAACACTTTCGGCGCCCCGCCCTGCCACGGTTCCATCGGTGGAAGGTGGCGTCCGCCGCCACCTTCCCCGCCGGAACGGCTACTTGACCTCCACGCCGGCGCCGGCGCCCTCGAGGGCGGCCCGGGCCTTCTCGGCGTCTTCCTTGGACACCTTCTCGAGCACCGGCTTCGGAGCCCCGTCGACCAGATCCTTGGCCTCCTTGAGGCCGAGGCTGGTGAGCGAGCGCACCTCCTTGATGACCTGGATCTTCTTGTCGCCGGCCCCGGTGAGGATGACGTCGAACTCGTCCTTCTCCTCCTCCTCGGCGGCGGCCTCACCGCCGCCGCCGGCGCCCGGTGCCGCCACCGCAGCCGGGGCGGCAGCCGTGACCTCGAAGCGCTCCTCGAACGCCTTGAGCAGCTCCGAGAGCTCGAGCACGGTCATGTTGGAGATCGCGTCGAGGATCTCCTCCTTGGTCGCCATCACGCATCCTCCTGGGACGAGTCGTTGTCGGGGGCGGCGGCCGGCGCGCCGGCGGCTCCCCCTTGGTCGATGAGGGCCTTGAGGCCGTAAGCCAGGTTGCGGGGCAGCGCCTGGAGCAGTCCGGCGAGCTGCTGCATCGGTGCGGCCAGGCCGCCGGCGAGACGGGCCAGCAGCACCGCACGGGGTGGCACCTCGGCGAGGGCCCGAGCCTGATCGGCCGACATGGCCGTCTCCCCGAGCACCCCACCCTTCAGCACCAGGGCGGGATTGGCCCGGGAGAAGTCACGCAGGGCCTTGGCCACGTCGACGGCGTCGCCGTCGACGAAGACCAGGGCCGTGGGCCCGGTCAGCAGCTCCTCGACCCCGTCGAGGCCGAGGTCACGCACCGCGAAGCGCACGAGCGTGTTCTTGTAGATGCGGTAGTCGCCCCCCGCCTGGCGCACGCTCCTGCGCAGCTGGGCGAGCTCAGCCACCTTGAGGCCGCGGTACTCGGTCAGGATCGTGGCATTGGACGAGGACAGGCGCCCGCGCACCTCCTCGACCACTGCGACCTTCTCTGGTCTGGGGTTGTCCATCCGTGCCTCGGGTTCTCCTCGAAAACGCAACTCGGGGCTCGCGCAGCGCGAACCCCGGTGGAATC
>JAHWJR010000114.1:0-2376 GCA_019348335.1 Actinomycetota bacterium | reverse complement strand
GACGCCTGGGCGGGGTCCGGCCGGAGCCGGGCGGGGTCGACCTTGACTCCGGGGCCCATGGTCGAGGACACGCTGACCTTCTTCAGGTAGCGCCCCTTGGCCGACGCCGGACGGACACGGTTGAGCTCGTCCATCAGGGCTCGGAAGTTGGAGACCAGGGCGTCGATGTCGAAGCTGGCGCGGCCGATGGGGACGTGCACGTTGGCCCCCTGGCGCTCGGTCCGGTACTCGACCCGGCCGGCCTTGAACTCGGCCACGGCCCGTCCCACGTCGGTGGTCACCGTGCCGGTCTTGGGGTTGGGCATGAGCCCGCGCGGCCCCAGGACCCGCCCGAGCCGAGCAACCTGCGCCATGACGTCGGGGGTGGCGATGGCCACGTCGAAGTCGAGCATCCCCTCCTGCACCTGGGCGACGAGGTCGTCGGCGCCCACCAGGTCGGCGCCAGCCGCCCGGGCTTCGGCAGCGGCGTCACCGGTGGCGAACACCGCCACCTTGACCTCCTTGCCGGTGCCCGCCGGCAGCGACACGGTGCCCCGCACCTGCTGGTCGGCCTTGCGGGGGTCGACGTTGAGCTGGACGGCGACCTCGATGGTCTCGTCGAAGCGAGCGGACGCCAGGCTCTTGGCCAGTTCGATGGCCTCCCCGGAGCCGTGCAAGCGGTCGGGGTCGAACCGGCGGGCGGCGTCGCGGTAGCGCTTTCCCCGCGGCGTCATCGGGCCACCCTGATGCCCATGGACCGCGCCGTGCCGGCCACCTGGAGCTTGGCCGCGTCCAGGTCGTTGGCATTGAGGTCGGGAAGCTTGGTCTGCGCGATCTCGGTCACCTGAGCGTCGGAGATGGTGGCGACCTCCTGGCGGCCGGGGGTCTCCGAGCCCTTCTCCAGACCCAAGGTGTCGCGGATGAGGACCGCCGTGGGGGGCGTCTTGGTGACGAAGGTGAACGACCGGTCCTCGAACACCGTGATCTCGACCGGCACGATCGTGCCCCGCTGGGCCTCCGTGGCGGCGTTGTAGGCCTTGCAGAAGTCCATGATGGCCACGCCGTGGGGGCCGAGCGCCGTGCCCACCGGGGGCGCGGGTGTGGCCGCCCCTGCGGGGATCTGGATCTTCACCACGGTTGCGACCTTCTTCTTCGCCATCCGGCTCCTCCTCGTCCTACAGCTTCGCGATCTCGCTGAACTCGAGCTCGACCGGGGTCTCGCGCCCGAAGATGTTGACCAGGACCTTCACCTTGAGCTGATCCTCGTTGATCTCGGCGATCTGCCCCGAGAAGTCGGCGAAGGGGCCCTGGCGCACCCGCACGCTCTGCCCGACCTCGTACTCGAGCTTGGGCCGCTGACGGGCAGGCGCCGGGCCGTCGGCCTCGTCGCTGTGCGAGAGGGCAGACTCGACGTCGGCCCTCGACAGCGGCACGGGTTTGCCGCCGGTGCCGACGAAGCCCGTCACCCCGGGGGTGTTGCGGATGACGTCCCACGAGCGGTCGTCGAGGAAGCACCGCAGGTAGAGGTAGCCGGGATAGACCTTCTTGGAGACGACGACCTTCTTGCCGCCCTTGAACTCGATGACGTCCTCCATGGGGATGACCACCTCGAAGATGGAGTCCTCCATGCCCATGGAGCTGATGCGGCTCTCCACGTTGGACTTGACCTTGTTCTCGTAGCCCGACTGGGTGTGCACGACGTACCAGTCGCCCGGACGGTCGTACGGGCTCTCCCGGCGGACGGGCGGGGCGATGAGCTCCTCGGCGTCGACGACGTCCGGGGCGACGGCCGCGTCGGTCGGTGCCGCTTGGGCTGCGCCGGCGTCCGGCGGCCCATCGCCGGCGGGGGTCTCGGGAGGCGGAGGCCCGCCGCCAAGGATGGCGGCGGCCTCGTCGGGGTCGACGGTCGCGCGCTCGGAATCGTTGTCGGGTTCGGGGGTCACCATGCTCATCCGCCGAAGAGGAAGAAGACGCTCTGGGCGAACAGGTAGTCGAGGGCGAAGATGAACGTGGTCAGGATCACCAGCGTCACCAGGACGATGACGGAGTACCGGGAGACCTCGGCCCGACTCGGCCACGCCACCTTGCGGAGCTCGCTGCGCACCTCGCGCAGGTACTGCTTCGGACTCGTGCGCTCCCGGTTCGGCGCGGGGGCGGGGCGACTCGTCTGTTTCGGCTTGGGCCGCGCCGCCTCGCCGTCGGGGCCCAGTTGGCCCTGCCGTTGCAGCATGCGCTTGGTTTCTCGGTTCATCGCCATATCGCCCACCAGGGGTCGTCGAGGGCCGGGTCAGCAGGGCAGGAGGGACTCGAACCCCCAACCGCCGGTTTTGGAGACCGGTGCTCTGCCAAATTGAGCTACTGCCCTCGGCAGGGTCCCGGTCGAGGATAGCAGTCAGA
>JAHWJR010000113.1 GCA_019348335.1 Actinomycetota bacterium | reverse complement strand
GCCTCCGGGCCCAGAGCCGGGTCGTCGTTGCCCCACACGTAGAGGGTCGGGGTGGTCACCGGCTCGGACGACGCCAGCACCTCGACGTCGTTGGCCCGGTACCACGCCAGCGCCGCCGAGACCGCTCCCGCATCGGCCAGCACCTCGAGGTGGGGCTGTTCCTCGCCGGCGGGCAGGCCGGTCGACGAGAACAGCCGTCGCAGGCCGGCGCCGTCGGCCGCCGCCAGCGCCTGGGCGGCGCCCGGCGCACGGAACAGCGCGACGTAGGCGGAGCGCCGGCGCTGGTCGCTGCCGTCCTCGCCGGCGAGGGCCCGGCGCAGGGCGGCGGGGTGGGGCGTCGACAGCACGGCCAGGGTGCGCAGGCGTTGGGGGTGGCGCTGCGCCAGGCGCCACGCCACCATCCCGCCCCAGTCGTGACCGACAAGATGGAAGGTGTGCCCGCCCATCTCGTCGGCCATGGCCAGCACGTCGGCCACCAGACGGTCGAGCACGTAGCGGTCGTCGTCGCCAGGACGGGCCCCCGGCGAGTAGCCCCGCTGGTCGGGCGCCACCGCCCGGAAGCCGGCGGCGCCCAGCGCCTCGAGCTGGCGGCGCCACATCGCCGACGTCTGCGGGAACCCGTGCAGCAGCAGGACCAGGGGCCCGTCCGCCGGCCCCGACACCCGGGCGTCGAACATCTCGACGCCCACCGGGATGCGCACGCGCTCGACCGCCACCACCACGACGCTAACGGCGCCGCTTGTCCGCCGGGCGACCTACAGGTCGTCGAGCGACAGCAGCTGGCGCCACTCGGCCGGCCACCGCTGCTTCAGCTGGGGGAGGGTGAGGCGCAGGGTGGCCTCGGGCACGCGGTCGACGATGGCCCGTTGTTCCCCGTACTCGTGGGCCACCGCCTGGAACAACGGCCGGCGGAGCTCGACCAGCTCGGGCGGAGCGTCACCGAGGAAGCCCCACAGGGTGAATGCCATGTCGAGGTCGTGGATCACCGGCGCTCGCCCGAACAACGACGCCCGCTTGAGGGCCACGCCGACGCAGCCGGCGACGGCGTCCTCGGCGTGCTCGTCCTCGGCCAGCACCAGCCGGTCGCGGAAGTGCTGGACGAGGGTCAGGGCATAGCCCTGGTCCGGGCCGGGATGGCCCAGGCTGACGCCGGTCGGCTGGCGGGGGCCCAGGTCGGCGGGCCGGTCGGCGCTCCAGGCCCGGGCGGGAGGCAACGGGAGCCCCCGGCGGGGCTGCTGCCCGGGTGTGGAGGGGACGAACTCAGGAGTGGGCACGGTCAGCTCTCTTCGTTCGACGAGTGCAACAGGCCATAGACCAGCGAGTCGTTCAGCGCCTGCCACGACGCCTCGATGATGTTCGTGGACACGCCGATGGTCGACCACGTCTCGTTCCCGTCGGTGGTGTCGAGCAGCACCCGCGTCACCGCCCCGGTCCCCTTGTCGGTGTCGAGCACCCTCACCTTGTAGTCGGTGAGGTGCAGTTCGGCCAGCGCCGGGAACTTCGACCCGATGGCCTCGCGGACGGCGGCGTCGAGGGCGTTGACCGGTCCGTTGCCCTCGGCAGTGCGGATGACCCGCTCGCCGTCGACGTGGATCTTGACCGTGGCCTCGGTGGTGAACTCACCGTTGGCCCGGTGCTCGACCGAGACCCGGAACGACTCCAGGGCGAAGAACGGCTGCTTCCACCCGCCGGCGTCGCGCATGAGCAACTCGAGGGAACCGTCGGCCACCTCGAAGTGGAAGCCACGGTGCTCGAGGTCCTTGAGCCGGGCCAGGACGTCGGTGAGCGCCGGGGCGTCCATGTCGAGGCCGAGCTCGTTGGCCTTGAGCTGCAGCGTGGAGCGCCCCGACAGCTCGCTGACCACGAAGCGGGTGCCGTTGCCGACCGAGTCCGGCGAGATGTGCTCGTAGGCGTCGGGGGCCCGGGCGATGGCGCTGGTGTGCAGGCCGGCCTTGTGGGCGAAGGCCGACGCCCCCACGTAGGGCTGCTTGGGATCGGGGGCGATGTTGACCAGCTCGGCGATGTGGTGGGCCACCGGGGTCAGCCGCTCGAGCCGCTCGGCCGGGATGGTCCGCACCCCCATCTTGAGGCTGAGGTTGGGCACGGCCGCGCACAGATCGGCGTTGCCCGTCCGCTCGCCGTAGCCGTTGACGCAGCCCTGGACCTGGGTGGCCCCGAGGCGCACCGCCGCCAGGCTGTTGGCCACGGCGCAGCCGCCGTCGTTGTGGAAGTGCACGCCGATCGAGGCGGAGGTGGCGGGGATGACCTCGGAGAGGATGTGCTCGACCTCGTGGGGCAGCGTGCCACCGTTGGTGTCGCACAGCACCAGGGCCTCGGCCCCCGCCTCTTCTGCCGCCCGCAGGACGCGGAGGCTGAACTCCGGGTTGGTCTTGTACCCGTCGAAGAAGTGCTCGGCGTCGAGGAACACCCGCAGGCCGGCGTGGTGGAGGAACTCCACCGAGTCGGCGGCCATGCGCACCGCCTCGTCGAGGTCGCAGCGCAGAGCCTGGATCACGTGGTAGTCCCACGCCTTGGCCACGATGCACACCGCGCTGGTGTTGGCCTTGACCAGCTGGCGCAGCGTCTCGTCGGTGTCGGCCTGGGCGCCGGGACGGCGGGTGGAGCCGAACGCCACCAGGGTCGAGGTCTCCAGGCGGAGCTCGCTCGGGGCCCGGGCGAAGAACTCCTCGTCCTTGGGGTTGGCGCCGGGCCAACCGCCCTCGATGTAGGCCACGCCCAGGTGGTCGAGCTGCTCGGCCACCCGGAGCTTGTCGTCGACGGTGAGCGACAACCCCTCCTGCTGGCTGCCGTCCCGCAGCGTCGTGTCGTAGACCTCGACC
This sequence comes from Actinomycetota bacterium, assembly GCA_019348335.1. Classification (GTDB taxonomy): domain Bacteria; phylum Actinomycetota; class Acidimicrobiia; order Acidimicrobiales; family CADCSY01; genus JAHWJR01. The sequence continues at coordinate 3,445 of JAHWJR010000113.1, read as the reverse complement.
GACGCCGGCATCTCCAGCGGCCGGGGCAGCGGGTGGTCGTGCAGGTGCACCGGTTCAGCCGACATGCTCGCACCAGTCCTTGTAGCGGTCGACCTCGCCCCGCACCACGGCGAAGTACGTCTCTTGGATCTTGCGGGTGATCATGCCGGGTTCACCCAGCTCGCGGTCGTCGACCGAGCGGATGGGGACCACCTCGGCGGCGGTGCCGGTGAGGAACGCCTCGTCGGCGAGGTAGAGATCGCTGCGCAACAGGTTGCCCACCACGCACTCGATCCCGAGGTCGGCGGCGATGGTCAGCACCGTGTGCTGGGTGATGCCCTCGAGCGCCCCGGCGGTGACCGGTGGGGTGACGATGCGCCCGTCGCGGACCACGAAGACGTTCTCGCCCGTGCACTCGCTGACGTGGCCGGAGGGGCTGAGCAGGATGGCCTCGTCGTAGCCGGCCTTGAGCGCCTCGACCTTGGCCAGGGAGGAGTTGATGTACATGCCGGTGCCCTTGGCCGCCGGGGGGATGGTGTTGGGGCCGTGGCGGGTGAACGAGGAGATCTTGGTGCGCACCCCGTGCTGGACCCCCTCGTCGCCCAGGTAGGTGCCCCACGGCCACGCCGCGATGGAGACGTTGACCGGGCACGGCAGGGGGTTGAGGCCCATCTCGCCGTAGCCCAGGTACACCAGCGGTCGGATGTAGCAGCTCTGCAGGCCGTTGGCCCGCACCACCAACTTGGTCGCCTCGACCAGCTCTTCGGCGGCGTACGGGATGTCGATCAGGAAGATCTTGGCGCTGTCGAACAGGCGGTTGATGTGGTCGGTGAGGCGGAACACTGCCGGGCCCGACGGCGTCTGGTAGGCCCGCACGCCCTCGAACACGCCACTGCCGTAGTGCAGGGTGTGGGTCAGGACGTGGATGGTGGCGTCGTCCCAGTCGACCAGCTGGCCGTCCATCCAGATCTTCTCGCTCTTGGTGATGGGCACCTCTAGACCCTTTCTGCGATGGCGTCGCCGATCTCGACCGTCGAGCCGGTGAGCTGGCCGGAATCGGACAGTGCCTTGTCGATGCGGGCGGCGGCGTCCACCTCGCCCAGGAACTCCAGCATCATGGCGGCGCTGCGCACGGCGGCAACCGGATTTGCCCGGCCCGTACCCACCAGGTCGGGTGCCGACCCGTGCACCGGCTCGAACAGCGACGGGCCGGTGCCGGCGGGATTGAGGTTGGCCGACGCGGCCACGCCGATGCCCCCGGCCACCGCCCCGGCCAGGTCGGTGAGGATGTCACCGAACAGGTTGTCGGTGACGACCACGTCGAAGCGCTCGGGCCTCTCCACCAGATGGATGCAGGCAGCGTCGACGTGGCAGTAGGCGGTGCCCACCTCGGGGTGCTCGCCCGCCACGTCGTCGACCGTGCGCTGCCACAGGTCGCCGGCGAAGGTCAGCACGTTGGTCTTGTGCACCAGGGTCAGGTGGCGCCGAGGACGGGTGGCGGCCAGCTCGAAGGCGTACCGCACGCAACGCTCGACGCCCATGCGGGTGTTGACCGAACCCTGGGTGGCCACCTCGTGGGGCCCGCCCCGGCGCAGGACGCCCCCCTCGCCGGCGTAGACACCCTCGGTGTTCTCCCGCACCACCACGAGGTCGATCCGAGGTGGGGCGAACGAGGGCCGCAGGTTGACGTACAGGTCGAGCTCGAAGCGCAACCGCAGCAGCAGGCCCCGCTCGAGCACGCCGGGCGGGACCTCGGGGCTGCCGACGGCACCGAGGAGGACGGCGTCGAGGCCCCGCAGCTCTTCGAGCACGGCGTCGGGCAGCACCTCTCCGGTGGCCAGGTAGCGGCGGGCGCCCAGGTCGTAGGCGACGGTGTCGAGATCGACGCCGGCGGCGTCGACCACCTTGAGGGCCTCGGCCACCACGTCGGGACCGATCCCGTCGCCGGCGATCACACCGACCCTGTGGCTTGTCGTCACTGTCTGCTCCCTGGAACGAAGAAACCGCCCACCGGAGTGGACGGTCGAGGAGCGCACGCCGGAGGAACGGCGTGCGCTAGGTGATGACGGCGACCGCGGAGATGGTGCGGGGCATCGGTTTCAGTGTGGCCATCGGCCGGTGCCCCGTCAACCCCGGGCAGCTGCCGGTGGAGCGGAGACGGGCCGAGGAAGCGAGCCGTTAGCCTCGCGGCATGGCTGAGGTGCAGGAACTCTCGCGAACCGCGTACGAACGCCTGCAGCGGGAGCTCGAGCTGATGACGACCGAGGGGCGCGTCGAGATCGCCCGCAAGATCGAGACGGCCCGCGCTCTGGGTGACCTGAGCGAGAACGGCGACTACCACGCCGCCAAGGAAGAGCAGGGGAAGATGGAGGCCCGCATCCGCCAGATCAGCGCGGTGCTGGCCGACGCCGTGGTGGTGGACGAGCGCACCCGCGGCGGCGACCGCGTCACCGTGGGCACCGTGGTCCACCTCCGGTTCGCCGGTGACGACGACGTCGAGCGCTTCCTCGTCGGCTCCATCGAGGAGCGCCACGACGACCTCGAGGTGCTCTCGCCGGGGTCGCCGCTCGGGCAGGCCCTCATGGGAGCCGCCCCGGGTGACCGCCGGACCTACGAGGTCAACGGCCGGACGCTCGAGGTCGAGATCGTCTCCATCGGGGAGTAGCGCCACCGTGGTGGCGGGCCCGCCGCTGCCTCCCGGGCGCCACGTCGAGCTCCCCGGCCGGGGACGGACCTTCGTGCGGGAGGCGGCCGGCCCACCCGGGGCGCCGGCCGTGCTGTTGCTCCATGGCTGGACGGTCAACGCCGACATCAACTGGTTCTCGTCGTTCTCCGCCCTGAGCCGCCACTTCCGAGTGGTGGCCATGGACTACCGGGGGCACGGGCGAGGCATCCGCAGCCGCCGGTTCCGGCTGGACGACTGCGCCGACGACGCAGCCGTCCTCGCCCAGGTGCTCGGCCTCGGTCCCGTGATCGCCGTCGGCTACTCCATGGGAGGGGCGTTGGCCCAGCTCCTCTGGCGCCGCCACCCGGGGTCGGTCGCCGGCCTGGTGCTGTGCGCCACCAGCCGGGTCTTTGCCGAGGAGGCGGGCGAGCGGCGCTACTTCTCGGCGCTGGGCACCCTGGCGCTCGTGTCGCGCGTGGCGCCGGCGCCAGTGCGCCGATGGGCGGTGCGCCGGCTCGACCGGCGACCCCGCGACGCCTGCTCCCTCGACGCCTGGCTGGCCGATGAGATGCACCGCAACGACTGGACGGCGGTGCTGGAGGCCGGAGGGGCGCTGGGCCGGTTCGACTCGCGCCCGTGGGCGGGCGAGATCGACGTCCCCACCTCGGTGGTGGTGACCACGGACGACCGCTCGGTGCTCCCCCGCCGCCAGCTCGCCCTGGCCGAGTCGATCCCCGGGGCGACGGTGCACCGTGTCGACGGCGGCCACCACTCGTGCGTCGTCGACCCCGACCGGTTCGT
>JAHWJR010000112.1 GCA_019348335.1 Actinomycetota bacterium | reverse complement strand
CCGGTCCACAGCTCGAAGGCCAGCGCCGCCTGGTGGACCAGCATGCCCACCCCGTTGGCCGTGGCCGCGCCCTGGCCGCCGGCGGCCAGCAGCAGGGCGGTGACCCGGGGCTGGTAGACCACGTCGACCACCACCTGGCCCGGCCGCAGCCAGGACGGCTCCAGACCCAGGGGTAGCTCGTCGGACACCGGGGTGGTGTTCACCACCAGGTCGGCCCCCTCGGCGTCGGCCACCTCGCCCACCCGGCCGGCGCGCCCGGCGAGAGTGGCGGCGGTGGTCGCCTGCTCGGCGCGGCGGGCGACCACGGTGACCTCGGCGGCGCCGGCCGCGCCCAGCGCTCGGACCACGGCTCGGGCCGTGCCGCCGGCGCCCAGCACCAGGCACCGCCGGCTGGCGGGGTCGAACCCGTGCTCGGCGCGCAGCGAAGCCACGAAGCCGTCGCCGTCGGTGTTGTGCCCGACCAGGGCCGCGCCCTCCCGCGCCACGGTGTTGACCGCCCCCAGCTCCGCCGCCACCGGTGAGAGCCGGTCGACCGCCCCGGCCACGCCGGCCTTGTGCGGCATGGTGACGTTGAGGCCGTCGAGCCCCAGCGCCCGCATGGCCGCCACCGCTGCCGCTGCTTCCCCGGCCGGCACCTCGAAGGCCAGGTACATCCAGTCGAGCCCCGTGGCCCGGAAGGCGGCGTTGTGGATGACGGGCGACAGCGAGTGGCGCACCGGGTCGCCGATCACTCCGGCCAAGCGGGTCGACGCGCCCGGTCGCCACGCCGTCATCCGGGCCCGACCGGTGCGCCACTCACGGGTTCACGCCCTTGGCCTTGGCCTCGGCGATGCGCCGGTTGTGCTCCTCGTTGGTGGTGGAGAAGGCGTGGGTGCCGTCCTCCTCGTACTTGACGTAGTAGAGCCAGTCGCCCTCCTCGGGGTTCAGCGCCGCCTCCAGCGCCGCCCGCCCCGGCACGGCGATGGGCGTGGGCGGCAGCCCGGGATTCTTGTAGGTGTTGTAGGGCGAGTCGGTCTCGAGGTCGCTGAACAGCACCCGCCCACCCTCCCGCGGCTCTCCGCCCATGGCGTAGATGACCGTGGCGTCGATCTGCAGGAGCATGTCCTTCTCGATCCGGTTGTGGATGACCCGGCTGATCTTGGCCCGGTCCTCGGGCACCCGGGCCTCGGACTCGACGAGCGAGGCCACCACGATGGCCTCGTAGGGGGTGAGCCCAACCTGCTCCTCGGCCCGCTCGTAGCCCAGATTGGTGGCGACGGCGTCGAACTGCTCCACCATCCGGGTCACCAGCGCCTCCTCGTCCTCCCTGGCGTCGAGCTGGTAGGTGTCGGGGAAGAGCAGCCCCTCCAGGCTGTCGACGCCCTCGGGCTGGTACCGCGAGCGCACGGAACCGCTCTCGGCCACCTCCAGGAACCGCTCGGACGAGAAGCGCTCGATCTCCTCCACCCGCTCGCTGATCTCCTCCAGGGTGAGCCCCTCGGGCACGGTCAGGCGGTCGAAGACGAGCTCGGGGCCCTCTTCGAGTGCCGCCACCACGTCGCCCATGGCCGAGTTCTGCCGCAGCGTGTAGTCGCCGGCCTGGAACGGGCCCCCGCCCTTGAAGCGGACGTAGTACCTGAACGCCGAGGCGTCGGAGACGACCCCCTCGTCGGCCAGCAGCTGGGCGATGCCGGCCGTGCTGGTGCCCTCGGGGATGGACACCGCCACCTCCTCGCCCGGCCCGCCCGAGGGGTCGATCTTGCCCCGGACCCACAGCCCGGCCGCCACCGTCGCCACCAGCAGGACGGCGACGACGATGCCGATCGCCGCCAGCAGGCGACCACCGCGCCGGCGCTCGTGCTGCTCCGGCGGCTGCGGTGGCTCCGCACCGTCGTGCTCCTGGTCGAACAGCAACTTGCTCACGTCTCCCCCTCGTCGCGGTCCCGGCCGTCGAGCCATGATTGCAGGAGCACCGCGGCCGCCACCTTGTCGATCACCGCCCGCCGGGCGCTCGCCTTGGTTCCCGCCTCCCGCAGCGTCCGCTCGGCGGTCACCGTCGACAGGCGCTCGTCGTGGCACTCCACCGGCACGGACAGCGCGCTGCGGAGCTGCTCCACCTCGTCGAGCACCTGGCGGGCCGCCGGCCCCGTGCGCCCGTTCAACGACAGTGGCAGGCCGACCACCACCCGCTCCGCCCCCACCTCGGAGACCAGGTCGGCCACCGCCCGGTGATCGCGACCACGGTCGCCGGTCCGGTGCAGGACCACGTACGGCGAGGCCATGGCGCCACTGGGGTCGCTCACCGCCACACCGATCCGCCGGGTGCCGATGTCGAGCCCGAGGACCCTCACGACCGCACTACTGCGGGTTGCTCCCGACGGGACGACGGCGCCGGACGGCCTTCCTCAGGCCGGACGCCTCGCTCACGCCACGCCGGCCGCGGCCCGGGCCTCGGCCAGGGCGTCGTCGATCCGCTCGACGTGGCGGCCGCCGGCCACGGCCAGGTCGGGAGCGCGCCCGCCGCCTCCGCCGACGGTGCGGGCCGGTCCGGCGATGAGCTCGGACGCCACCAGCCCGCTGTCGGGCGTGACCGCCGCCACCAGGGCGACGCCGCCACCAGGGGGAGCGCCTCCGAGCACCACCGCCCGGATGCCGGGACGGTCGCGCACGGCCACGGCCAGGTCCCGCAGATCGTCGCGGGACACGCCGTCACGCCGGGCCACCACCACGCCGCCGACGGCGTCGGCGACGAGCGCGGCGGCGGCGGCCCGGGCCGCCTCGCGGCGCGCCGTGCGGGCCTCGTCCCGCAGCACCTTGAGCTCGTCGCGCAGCCGCTCCAACCCGGTGGTGAGCTCGTCGGGGGGCACGGCCAGCAGGGCGGCGGCCCGCACCAGCTCCTCGTGCTCGCGCCGCGCCTCCTGCAGGGTCCCGGTGCCCGTGGTGGCCACGATGCGGCGCTGGTTGGCCCCGATCGAGCCCTCGGAGACGATGCGGATGGGCCCGATCTCGCCCAGGGCGCCCACGTGAGTGCCGCCGCACAGCTCGACCGAGTGGCGGCCGGCCTCCAGCACCCGCACCACGTCGCCGTACTTGTCGCCGAAGAAGGCGACGGCTCCGACCTCGGCCGCCTGCTGGCGGGTGGTCTCGTAGTGCCGCACCCGATCGTTGGCCAGGACCTCGCGGTTGGCCAGGTCCTCGATGGCCGCCAGCTCCTCGGGCGTGACCGCCGCGTAGTGGCTGAAGTCGAAGCGCAGGTAGTCGGGCGCCACCAGGGAGCCCTGCTGCTTGACGTGTTCGCCCAGGATCTGGCGCAGGGCCCAGTGCAGGATGTGGGTCCCGGTGTGGTTGCGCCGGATGGCCTGGCGGCGCTCGACGTCGATGCCGGCCAGCGCCGCCTGCCCCGGGCGGACCTCGCCCTCGACCACCCGGGCGGTGTGGCGGTGGAGCCCGGGCAGGGCGTAGGTGGTGTCGAGCACCTGGGCCCGGCCGGTGTCGGTGGCGATGGTGCCGGTGTCGCCCACCTGCCCGCCGGCCTCGGCGTAGAACGGGGTGCGGTCGAGGAAGAGCTCGACGGTGGCCTCGTCACGGGGGATGACGGCCAGCAGCCTGGCCTTGCTCTCGTGCTCCTCCCGGCCGGTGAACTCGGTGGTGCCGAACTGCTCGAGCAGCTCGCGGTAGGCGTCGACCGGGGCGCTGGCGTCGGTCTCCTTGCGGGCCTCCTTGGCCCGTGCCCGCTGCTCGGCCATGGCGGCGTCGAAGCCGGCCACGTCGACCTCCACGCCCCGCTCGCCGGCGACCTCCTGGGTGACCTCCAGGGGGAAGCCGAACGTGTCGTGGAGCTTGAACGCGGTGGCGCCCGGGAGCACCCCGCCCGAGGCCCGGACCAGCTCGTCGTCGAGGATGCTCGACCCCGCCCGCAGCGTGGAGCGGAACCGCTCCTCCTCCCGGGCCACCACGCCGAGCACGAAGTCGCGGTTGTCGACCAGCTCCGGGTAGGCGTCGCCCATGACCTCCACCGTGGCCTCGACCAGCCTGGGCGTGACCGGCTTGTCGACCCCCAGCAGGAAGGCGTGGCGAACGGCCCGGCGGATGATCCGGCGCAGCACGTAGCCGCGGTCCTCGTTGGACGGGAACACCCCGTCGCTCACCAGGAAGGTCATGGTGCGACCGTGGTCGGCGAGGATGCGCAGGGCCACGTCGACCTGGGCGTCGCGCCCGGTCGAGCGACCGGTGGCCGACTGGGCCGCATCCACCATGTGGCGCATCACGTCGGTGTCGAAGGCGCTGCGCACGCCCTGGAGCAGCATGAGCCAGCGCTCGAGGCCGCCGCCGGTGTCGACGTTGCGCCGGGGCAGGTCGAGCAGCGTGCCGTCGGGCTGGCGGTCGTACTGGGTGAACACCAGGTTCCAGAACTCGATGTAGCGGTCGCCGCCGCCGACGGCGGGGCCGCCGCCCTCGCCCCACTCCGGGCCGCAGTCGAGGTGGATCTCCGAGCACGGCCCGCACGGCCCGCTCTCACCCATCTCCCAGAAGTTCTCCTTGCCCATGCGCTGGATGCGCTCGAGCGGCAGGCCCACCGCCTCGTGCCAGATGGCCTCGGCCTCGTCGTCGCTCTCGTGCACCGTGACCCAGATCCGGTCGCCGTCGAAGCCCACCACCTCGGTCACCAGCTCCCACGCCCAGGGGATGGCCTCGGCCTTGAAGTAGTCGCCGAAGCTGAAGTTGCCGAGCATCTCGAAGAAGGTGAGGTGGCGGCGGGTGCGGCCCAGCTCGTCGATGTCGTTGTGCTTGCCGCTCAGGCGCACGCACTTCTGGATCGAGTCGGCCCGGCGCCAGGGCGGCGCCTCCTCGCCCAGGAAGTAGGGGACGAACTGCATCATCCCCGAGTTGGTGAACATGGGCGCCGTCGGGTGATGAGGGATCAACCCGGCCGAGCCCACCGTGGTGTGGCCCCGCTCCTCGAAGAACGACGTGAAGGCGCGCCGGAGCTCGGAGGCGTTCATGACCCTCTCAGGGTACCGGCGCTCCGCCTCGGGTTCAGCCGGGTAACGCGCGGCGCAGCTCGGCCTCTCGCTCCCGCATGGCGACCCGGCCCTCGTGGACGGCGGCGCGCACGTCGTCGCCCAGGCGGTGCACCGCGCCCACCACCTCGCCGCTCACCCGCTGGGGCTGGTAGCGCTCGACGGTGTCGCGCACCCGCCGGCGGACCCAGAACGAGGCGCCCACGCCCACGCCCATCCAGAACAACCGCTTGAACACCCCGGGCCCTCAGCGTCGCCGCAGGGCCTTGGCCGCCCGGCTGGTGCCGGTGCCGAGGGCCATGGCCTTGATGACGGGTTGGGAGAAGGCGAGGTAGGCCAGGCGGGAGGCGGAGTCCATCCGGCCCGACACCGTGCGGGCCGACGCCAGCAGCTCGTCGATCTGCTGGAGCCGGGCCTCGTTGCCGGCGACCGTGCGCTGGAGCTCGTGGACCACCGGCAGCGTCTCGGCGCGCAGCTCCTCGACGGTGTCGCGCATGCTCGCCAGCGTGCGGAACAGCGCCACCACGCCGAGGGCGAGCAGCACCACCGCCACCACGCTGCAGATGGAGACGATGAGGGCAGCCAGTTCGCCGGCGGTCATCCGCCGGCCCCTGCCTCGCCACTGCCTCGCGCTGTCATGCGCCTGGCGACCTCCTCCTCGTGGCCGGCGCCGGAGGGCTCGTAGTACACCCGGCCGGCGACCTCGTCGGGCCGGTGCTCCTGGGCCACCCAGCCTCCCGGGTGGTCGTGAGGATAGTCGTAGCCCACCCCGTGGCCGAGCGAGGCCGCTCCCCGGTAGTGGGCGTCGCGCAGGTGGGCGGGCACCTCGCCGGCGGGCCGCTGGGCCACGTCGGCCTCCGCCCGCCCCAGCGCCACGATGACCCGGTTGGACTTGGGCGCGGTGGCCAGGTGGAGCACCGCCTGGGCCAGGTTGAGCCGGGCCTCGGGCAGGCCCACCAGCTCGACCGCCCGGGCGGCGGCGTCGGCCACGAGCAGCGACTCGGGATCGGCCATGCCGATGTCCTCGGAGGCGAGCACCACCAGCCGGCGGGCGACGAAGCGGGCGTCCTCGCCGGCGGCCAGCATCCGGGCCAGCCAGTACAGGCCGGCGTCGGGGTCGCTGCCCCGGATCGACTTGATGAACGCCGACACCACGTCGTAGTGCTCGTCCCGCCCGTAGCGCAGGGCCCGGCTGTCGAGCGCCGCCTCGGCGCCGGCGAGGCTGACCCGGCGGTCGTCGGCCAGGGCCAGCGCCACCTCCAGGGCGCCGAGGGCGGCCCGGGCGTCGCCCCCGGCCCGGTCGGCCAGGTGGGC
>JAHWJR010000111.1 GCA_019348335.1 Actinomycetota bacterium | reverse complement strand
AGGTGTGGGCCGAGGTCGAGCGCCGGCACCTGGTCAAGCAGCTCGGCAAGTGCCGGTGCGGACGCGTCTTCGAGCCGCCCGTCTACAGCCGCCGGACCCGCTGAACGCCACCGTCGGCCGCCTCGTCCGCCCCGACGTGCGGGGGGTAGGAGCGGTGCTCAAGGCACTGGCGCGCGAGTGGCGCGAGGACCGCGTCACCGGCCTGGCCGCCGAGGTGGCCTTCTTCTCCATGCTGGCGCTGTTCCCCACCCTGCTGGCAACGGCGGCCGCGCTCGGCTCCCTCGGCAACCTGGTCGGCGGCGAGCTGGCGGCCAAGGCCCAGAACACGGTGCTGGCCGCCCTCGACCGGGTCTTCACCGACGACGCCTCCGAGGTGCTGGAGGCGGTGCAGGGCCTGTTCACCGAGCGCCGGCCGGGACTGCTCACCCTGGGCACCGTCGGCGCCCTGTTCGCCGCCTCCCGGGGGTTCGTGGGGGTGATCCGAGCCCTCGACGAGGCCTACGACCTGGAGGAGCGCCGGACGTGGTTCGCCATCATCCCCAGCGCCGTGGTCCTGGCGCTCGGCAGCGTGCTGGTGGCCGTGGTGATGCTGGCCACCCTCGTCCTCGGGCCCCTGCTCGGCGGTGGGCAGGAGGTGGCCGACGCCATCGGGCTGGGTGACGCCTTCGCCTTCTTCTGGGAGCTGCTGCGGGCGCCCTTCGCCTTCGCGGTGCTGGTCCTGTGGGCCACCACGCTGTACCGCCTCGCTCCCGACCACCGCACCGCCTGGCGCCGGCACCTCCCCGGCGCGGTGCTGGCGTCGACGCTGTGGCTGCTCGTGTCGCTGGGGTTCCGCCTCTACCTGCGGGTGGCGGCGAACGGCAACGAGATCTTCGGTGTCCTCGGCGGCACCCTGACCCTGCTGGTGTGGCTCTACGCCCTGGGTGTGGGCCTCATCGTCGGCGGGGAGCTGAACTCCATCCTCATCCGGCGCCGGGAGGCCCGGGGCGCAGCTGTCTGAGGGCATCGGCGAGCCCAACGGCGTTAGCGTCGCAGCCGTGGACCGGCGGGAGACGTGGTTGGCCGTGGCCGAGGGCCTGCTGTCGCAACCGACCGCGCCCTTGCTGGAGGAGCTGCCGGCCGCCGCCGTGCTGGCCTTCGCCGAGGCCCGTCCCGGCCTGTCCACCGGGCGCGACGCCGCCGGCAACGTGGTGGTGCGCTACGAGGGCGAGGGGGCCGACCTCGAGCGACCGCTGGTGCTGGTGGCCCACCTCGACCACCCCGGCTTCGCCGTGCGTGACGTGGCCGGCGACACGGCCACGCTCGAGTTCCGGGGCGGGCTGGCGGCGGCTGACGCCGTGCCCGGCTCACCCGTGCAGTTCTTCCGCCCAGGCTGCGCCGACGCGATCGGGCACGGCGAGCTGGTGGCGGCCGAAGCGCACGAGCGCCGCCTGAAGGGAGCCACCGCCCGGGTGGTCGAGGGCGCCGCCGAGCCCGGAGGCTTCGCCATGTGGCGCTTCCCCGGCTTCGCCGTGGACGACGACCGCATCAGCGGCCGGGTGTGCGACGACCTGCTGGGCGCCGCCGTGGTGCTGTGCGCCCTCGACGAGCTGGCCCGCCGGCGCCCGGCCGGCACCGCGGTGTGGGGCCTGTTCACCCGGGCCGAGGAGATCGGCTTCCTCGGCGCGCTCGAGGCCATCCGCCTGCGGACGGTGCCGCCCCGGTCCCGGGTGCTGTCGCTGGAGTGCTCCAAGGCGCTGGCCGACGCCCCCCAGGGCGGCGGCGTCATCGTGCGGGTGGGCGATCGCACCAGCATCTTCGACCCCGGTCTCACCGCCGCGCTGGTCCGGGCCGCCGGCGAGGTGGCCGGCGCCGACCCCGCCTTCCGCTGGCAGCGCAAGCTCATGGACGGCGGCACCTGCGAGGCCAGCGTCTTCTGCGCCTGCGGGTACCAGGCCTCGGGGCTGGCCCTCCCGCTCGGCAACTACCACAACGGACTCGACCGCGGGCCCGGCATCGGGCCCGAGCACGTGAGGGTCGACGACTACGTCGCCGGCGTGCGCCTGGCCACCGAGCTGGCGCGCTCCCCCCACCTGCTCGACGGCGGCGACGAGCCGCCGGCATGGCTGCGCCGCCACCAGGACCGGGCCCGGGCCGAGCTCGGCGCTGGCGCGCCGGCGCCGCCGGCGGCCGAGAAGGTGTGAGCCGTGCCCGAGTTGCCGGAGATGCAGGCGCTGGCCGAGCGGCTCCATGCCGCGGTGGCCGGTGCGCAGCTCCAGGGGCTGCAACCGCTGTCGTTCTCGGCGCTCAAGACGGTGGTGCCCGACCCGGCCACGCTGGTGGGCTGCACCGTGGACCAGGTCGGCCGGCGGGGCAAGTACCTGGTGTGGTCCCTCGGTGGTCCCCGGCTCCTGATCCATCTGTCCCAGGGCGGACGGGTCGACCTCGAGGACCCGCCCAAGACGACCCGGCCCCGCAACGGGGTGCTGCGGGTGAGCGTCGACGGCCGGCCGGCGGTGCTGGTCAAGGAGTTCGGCACCGAGCGCAAGGCCGCCTGGTGGGTGCTGGCCGAGGGCGACGACGGCCCGCTGGCCCGGCTCGGCCCCGAGGCGGGCAGCCCGGCCTTCGTCGAGCTCGTCCGCACCGGCGACGACAGCCGGCGGGTGCACACCATCCTGCGCGACCAGCGCACGGTGGCGGGCATGGGGCGGGGCTACACCGACGACGCCCTGCACCGGGCCCGGCTGTCGCCCTACGCCACGCTGGCGTCGCTCGACCCCGAGCAGCGCCGGCGCCTGGTCACCGCCGTCGACGACGTGCTGGCCGAGGGGCTGGCGGCCGAGCGCCGGCGGCACGGCGGCCTGCCGGCCAAGGTGGGCGACCACTGGGTCGTCCACGGGCGGGCGGGCCAACCCTGCCCCACCTGTGGCGACACCCTGCGCCGGGTCTCCTACGAGAGCTACGAGGTGACCTACTGCCCCGCCTGCCAGACCGGCGGGCGGGTGCTCGCCGACCGCCGCCTGTCGCGGCTGTTGAAATGAGGTGGTGATGGACGATCGCCCCGTCGCCGGCCGGCTCCTCGTCGCCCTGCCGGTGCTCGCCGACCCCAACTTCGCCCGCACCGTGGTGCTGGTCCTGGCCTCCGACGAGGACGAGGGCGCCCTGGGCGTGATCCTCAACCGGCCCAGCCACACGTCGGTGGACGAGCCCCTGCCCCAGTGGGGACCGCTGGCCGCCGACCCGGCGGTCGTGTTCGTGGGCGGCCCGGTGGGCGACAGCGCCGCCATCGGGCTGGCGCGCAGCGACACCGCCGGGCCCACCGAGGGGTGGTCCCCGATCCTCGGCCACCTGGGCACCTTCGACCTGGCCACCGGCCCCGACCGGGTGGCGGCCGGCATCGAGACGGTGCGGGTGTTCTCCGGCTACGCCGGCTGGGGCCCGGGCCAGCTCGAGGCCGAGATCGACGAGGGGGCGTGGTTGGTGGTCGACGGTGCCCCCGACGACGTGCTGTGTGCCGACCCCGAGAACCTGTGGCGCCTGGTCCTGCGCCGCCAGGGCGGCCGGACCGCCTGGCTGGCCAACGTGCCCGTCAACCTCAGGGACAACTGAGCGACGATCGTGGACCTGCCCGTCGTGCCGCCGGTGGCGCCCATGCTGGCCAAGCTGGTGCGGGAGCTGCCCACCGCCGCCGGCATGCGCTACGAGCCCAAGTGGGACGGCTTCCGCTGCATCGTGTTCCGCGACGGCGACGAGGTGGAGCTGGCCAGCCGCAACGAGCGCCCGCTCACCCGCTACTTCCCCGAGCTGCCGGCGCCGCTGCGCGCCGCCCTGCCCGAGCGGGCGGTGGTCGACGGCGAGATCGTGATCGCCGGGGCCAAGGGGCTCGACTTCGACGCCCTGCTGCAGCGCATCCATCCCGCCGTCTCCCGCATCAACAGCCTGGCCGAGCAGACGCCGGCGTCGTTCGTGGCCTTCGACGTGCTCGCCGTGGGTGACGACGACCTGCGGCGGCGGCCGTTCTCCGAGCGCCGGGCGGTGCTGGAGGAGGCGGTGGGCGCCGGTCCCCCACCGGTGCACCTGACCCCGCTGACCACCGACGTCGAGGTCGCCCGCGACTGGTTCACCCGCTTCGAGGGCGCCGGGCTCGACGGCGTGATCGCCAAGCCGGTCGACCTGGCCTACGTGGAGGGCAAGCGGGTGATGCTCAAGGTCAAGCACGAGCGCACCGCCGACTGCGTGGTCGCCGGCTTCCGCTGGCACAAGGACGGCGACGGCGTGGGCTCGCTGCTGCTGGGCCTCTACGACGACGCCGGCACCCTGCACCACGTGGGGGTGGCCACCTCCTTCGCCGCCGCCCGGCGCCGGGCGCTGGTCGACGAGGTGGCCCCGTTGCGCGAAGGCGCGCTCGAGGGGCACCCGTGGCGGAGCTGGGCCGAGGCCGAGTCCGAGCGCTCGGGCGCCGGCGGCGGCGGGGGCGGGCAGCGGATGCCCGGCGGGGCGTCCCGGTGGAACGCTGGCAAGAACGCCGCCTGGGAGCCCCTGCGCCCGGAGCGGGTGGCCGAGGTCTCCTACGACAACCTCCAGGGCGACCGCTTCCGCCACGCCACCCACCTGGTCCGCTGGCGGCCCGACCGCGACCCGTCCTCGTGTACCTACGCCCAGCTCGATCGACCCGTCCCCGAGGAGCTGGCCCGCGCCCTGGGCGCCTGAGTTGCGCCTTTTCGCTCACCCCCGCCCCCCCCTCTCCCGTTCTTTGTCGGATTTCCCACCGCCACGGTGGCCGAGTCGACAAAGAACGAGGGGCGGGACGCTGTCGGCTCAGCGCTTGCGGGCCCGGCTGGGCTGAACCCGCTTGGGCTCCCCCCGCTGCTTGGGGAAGTTGGGAGGCCACGGCGCGTCTCCCAGCCCCTGGGCCTCGTCCTCGGCGGCCAGGTCGAGCAGGGCGTCGAGGGAGTAGGCGACGTCGTCGATGCCGGCGCCCAGGTCGCCCCGCTCGGCGTAGCGGGCCGGCACCGTGGCCAGGGTGAGCTCGGCCGGCTCCACGTCGGCCACCTCGTCCCACTCCAGGGGGCACGAGACCCGGCCCTCGGGGTTGGCCCGCACCGAATACGCCGAGGCCACCGTGCGGTCGCGGGCGTTCTGGTTGTAGTCGAGGAACACCTTGTCGCCGCGCTCCTCCTTCCACCACTTGGAGGTGGCCAGCTCGGGGAGGCGCCGCTCGACCTCCCGGGCCAGGGCCAGCGCCGCCCGCCGCACCTCGAGGAAGTCCCAGCGGGGCTCGATGCGCACGTTGACGTGGATGCCCCGGCCGCCCGAGGTCTTGGGCCAGCCCACCAGGCCGCCGCGCTCGGCCAGCACCTCGCGCACCTCCAGGGCGACCCGGCGCACGGCGTCGAAGGGGCGTCCGGGCTGGGGGTCGAGGTCGACCCGCAGCTCGTCGGGATGGTCGAGGTCGCCCCGGCGCACGGCCCACGGGTTGAGGTCGAGGCAGCCGGCGTTGGCCGCCCAGGCCAGGTGGGCCACGTCGGTGGGGCACAGCTCCTCGGCCGTGCGCCCGCTGGGGAAGGCGACGGTCACCGTCTCCAGCCACTCGGGCCGCGACGCCGGCACCCGCTTCTGGTAGAAGAACTCGCCCTCGGCCCCGTCGGGGTAGCGCTTGAGCACCGTCGGTCGCTCGTAGACGCCCCGCAGGGCGCCCTCGCCCACCGCCACGTAGTAATGGACGAGATCGAGCTTGGTCTCACCCCGCGCCGAGAAGAACACCTTGGACGGGTTGGTGACGGTCACCGTCCGGCCGTCGACTTCGACCTCGGCCGTCTCCTTGGCCATGACCGAGAGCATCCCACGCCGGCACGACCGGTGGGCGCCCGGTGGGCGCCCGGGGCTACGCCCCCTCGGCGACCTCGGGGCGGGCGCCGGCGCCGGCGCCCTCGAACGCCGCGGCCTTGACCCCTCGCCGGGCGAGCTCGGCCAGGAACGGCACCGGCTGGGCCAGCTCGGCCAGGCCGGCGGCGCCCTTGCGCAGCAGGCTGTCCTCGCCCACCGCCACCGCCGTCACCGCCGCGACCACGCCGGCGGCCACCGCCGGGCGATCGATGGCGCCGAGGACGGCGACGTCACGAGCAGCGCCGCGACGGCCCCGCACCTCCACCCGCACCGCACCCACCTGACCCTCGCGATGGGGAGGTCGCAGCATGGGCAGGTTTGCGGTGAGGCGATCGCGGCGGTTGGCCCCCATCCGGGCGGTGACCCGCGCCACGCCGGGGAACGCCGGGACCAGCAGCAGGGCGTCGGGCGCGCTGGCCCGGTAGCAGTCCTCGCCGGCGACGGGGTCGGGGAACCAGCACAGCTCCCGGCCCGAACCGGCCCGGCGCCGGACCCAGG
>JAHWJR010000110.1 GCA_019348335.1 Actinomycetota bacterium | reverse complement strand
TCGCCCTGGGGCGCATCGGCCCCATCCCGGAGGGCTTCGTCGCCATCCTGATCGGGCTGGGAGGCACCATGGTGGCGGCGTTCTGGGTGGGCAAGCGCCGACTGCAGTCCGACGACGTGGAAGGGGGATCGTCGTGAGCGGCAACGGTCACAGCGACACGCAGGTGGACGACGGGCACGAAGCCGCCGGCGGCACCGAGAGCTCCGGGGGGGAGCGAGTGGTGGCGCTGGCCTTCGCCGTCGCCATCCTCGCCGCCCTCGGGCTCACCGTGGTCTACTCCGTGGGCGGCCAGCCGCAGCTCGAGGGATTGTTCCTGGGGCTGGCGCTGGCCGGCATCGGCGTGGGGGCGGTGGTGTGGGCACAGCGCTTCATGCCCAACGAGGAGGTCACCGAAGACCGCATCGAGCTCGCCTCCACCGACGATGAGGTGCTCGCCTTCACCCAGGCCTTCGAGGCCGGCGAGGAGAACCTCGAGCGCCGGAGCCTGCTGGTGAAGCTGGGCCTCGGCGCCCTCGGTGCCCTGGGGTTGGCCGCCGTGTTCCCCATCCGCTCCCTCGGGCCCCGCCCCGGGCGGGGCCTGAAAGACACCGGCTACGCCGAGGGGGTGCGCCTG
Organism: Actinomycetota bacterium; assembly: GCA_019348335.1. GTDB lineage: Bacteria > Actinomycetota > Acidimicrobiia > Acidimicrobiales > CADCSY01 > JAHWJR01. The sequence continues at coordinate 5,758 of JAHWJR010000110.1, read as the reverse complement.
GTCACCGTTCAGGGAGCGCCGCTCCGGCCCGAATCCCTGTCGCCCGGCACTGTCGTCACCGTGTGGCCCGAGGGCCACGAGAACGAGGCCGACTCTCCCACGCTGCTGATCCGCACCGGGGCCGGGAAGCTCGAGCTGAGGCAGGCCACCGTCGACGACGTGGTGGCCTACTCCAAGCTGTGCACCCACACCGGCTGCCCCGTGGGGCTGTACCAGGTGCAGGAGCAACTGCTGCTGTGCCCCTGCCACCAGTCGACCTTCGACGTGGTCGACGGCGCCGAGCCCATCTTCGGCCCCGCCGCCCGACCCCTGCCGCAACTGCCCATCGGGCTCGACGCCCAGGGCTTCTTCGTGGCCCTGGGCGACTTCCCCGAGCCGGTCGGTGGCGGCTTCTGGGACCGGGGCCGATGAGCACCGACGGCGCCCACTCCGTCCGCGACTCGTCGGGCAACGGCCAGCGCCACGCGCCGCTGACCCGGCGCACCGTCCGCTGGATCGACCGTCGGGTGGGCGCCGCCGGCATGGCCCGCAAGGCGCTGGACAAGGTGTTCCCCGACCACTGGTCGTTCCTGATCGGGGAGATCTCCCTGTGGTCGTTCGTCATCCTCCTGCTCACCGGGGTCTACCTGACCTTCTTCTTCGAGCCCAGCCTGGAGAAGGTGGTCTACGACGGGAGCTACGAGGCGCTGCGGGGACTGAAGGTCACCCGCGCCTACGAGAGCGCCCTCGACCTCAGCTTCGACGTGCGCTCCGGTCTGGTCATGCGCCAGATGCACCACTGGGCGGCCCTGGTGTTCGTGGCCTCCACCGTTGCCCACCTGTGCCGGGTCTTCTTCACCGGGGGCTTCCGCCGCCCCCGCGAGCTCAACTGGATGGTCGGCGTCACCCTGCTGATCCTCGCCATCGTCAACGGCTTCGCCGGCTACTCGCTGCTCGACGACCAGCTGTCGGGCAACGGCTTGCGCATCGCCTACAACATCGCCATCTCCATCCCCCTGGCCGGCACGTGGCTGGCCTCGCTGTTCTTCGGGGGCGAGTTCCCCGGCCCCGACATCATCACCCGGCTGTACATCATCCACGTGCTGCTGTTGCCGGGCCTGCTGCTGGGGCTGATCGGCCTGCACATGGGCCTGCTCGTGCGCCAGCGCCACACCCAGTTCAGCGGTCCTGGTCGCACGGAGGGCAACGTCGTCGGCGAGCGGGTCTGGCCGACCTACCTGGCCAAGGGCCTGGGCATGTTCTTCCTCACCTCGGCGGTGCTGGCGGCGCTGGGCGGGCTGGCGCAGATCAACCCCGTCTGGCTCTACGGGCCGTTCGAGCCGGCCGACGTCAGCACCGCCTCCCAGCCGGACTGGTACATGGGATGGCTGGACGGGGCGCTGCGGATCATGCCGTCGTGGGAGTTCCGGGCCTTCGGCTTCGAGATCCCCAACCCCTTCTTCTCCTCGGTGCTGCTGCCCGGCGTCACCTTCGCGCTGCTCTACCTGTGGCCGTTCCTCGAGGCGCGGATCACCAAGGACCACGCCGAGCACCACCTGCTCGACCGCCCTCGCGACCGCCCCCTCCGTACCGCCTTGGGCGTGGCCACCCTGGTCTTCTACACGGTGCTGTTCTTCGCCGGCGGGACCGACGTGCTCGCCACCACCTTCGGCATCTCCATCAACGTGCTCTTCCCCATGTTCCAGGTGCTGTTGTTCGTGCTGCCGGCGGCCGGGGCCTACCTGACCTACCGCCTGTGCAAGGAGCTGGCCCAGCGTGACCAGCCCGGGGGAACCCACCACGCCGGCGAGGTGAAGGAGCCCGCCGGCGGGAGCGGGGAGATCAACCGCCGCGAGGCCGCTCCGGAGGGCGCCCCGGAGCGGGAGCCGGCGTCGGAGGCAGCAGGCAAGGCCCAGCGCTGAGGAGGCGGCGGGCCGACGCCCGCCCGTCGCGGCGAGGCGGCGTGGCGGGAGGGGCTCAGTCGCGGCGGCGGGACTGGCGGGCGTAGCCGAACCCCGATGCCGCGGTGAGCAGCGCACCGGGGACCACGGCCCACAGCCCCAGGGCCAGGCCGTTGGCCAGCACGACGAGGCCCATGCCGAGGGCGAAGGGCCACACGCTGGCGTGGGGCAGGTACGCCTCCTCCGCCGCCGGGTCGTCGCTGCCCCCGCCACCCTCCCCCTGCGGCTCCGCAGCATCGGTGCGCTGGCGGGCCTGGACGGTGAGATAGCCGCCGATCATGAGGGCCATGCCGCCGGCCAGGAACAGCATGGTGGAGCCGGCGTTCTCGGACGACGTCACGAAGTAGACGACGGTGGCCAGGACGAGGAAGGAGGCGATGCCGAGGAAGATGCGGGCCTCGACCCGCATCCCGGCGGTCTGGGGATCGGCGTCTTGTTCCATCAGGGGGCGTGCCCGGTGTGTGCCTCGGCTTCCTCCACGTCGGAGGAGTACAGGTTGTGGCGCTGGTCGAACACCGGGCGGTTGGAGCGGATGGGCGGGAGCTCACGCTCGAAGTTCTCCGGCGGCGGAGGCGAGGTGGTGGCCCACTCCAGGGTGTGGCCGCCCCACGGGTCGTCTCCAGCGGGACGGCCGGACCGCAGCGACACCACGACGTTCCACAGCAGGAACAGCGTCGAGATGCCGGTGAGGAAGGCGCCGGCGGTCGAGAGCATGTTGAGCGTCGTGAAGCCGTCGGTCTCCAGGTAGTCGGCCACCCGCCGCGGCATGCCCTGCACCCCCAGGTAGTGCTGCACGCCGAAGGTCAGGTGGAAGCCGACGAAGACGGTGACGAAGTGCAGCTTGCCCAGTCCCTCGCGCAGCATCCGGCCGGTGAACTTCGGGAACCAGTAGTAGATGGCGCCGAAGAGGGCGAAGACCGAGCCGCCGAACAGCACGTAGTGCATGTGGGCCACCACGTAGTACGAGTCGGTGAGCTGGAAGTCGATGGGCGGCGACGCCAGCACCACCCCACTGATACCACCGAGCACGAAGGTCAAGAGGAAGCCGATGGAGAACAACATCGGCGTCTGGAACGTCAGCCGCCCACCCCACATGGTGCCGATCCAGTTGAAGAACTTCACCCCGGTGGGCACGGCGATCAGGAACGACAGCCCGCTGAAGAACGGCAGCAGCACGGCGCCGGTGGCGAACATGTGGTGGGCCCACACCCCCATCGACAGGGCGGCGATGCCCAGGGTGGCGAAGACCAGCCCCTTGTACCCGAACACCGGGCGCCAGGAGAACACGGGAAGAATCTCCGTGACCACGCCGAAGAAGGGCAGGGCCACGATGTAGACCTCGGGGTGGCCGAAGAACCAGAACAGGTGCTGCCAGAGGATGGGCGACCCGCCCATGGAGGGGTCGAAGATGCCGGCGCCGAAGTGGCGGTCGGCGAAGAGCATGGCCGAGGCGGCCGACAGCACCGGGAAGGCCATGAGCACCAGCAGGCTGACCACCGTCATGTTCCAGGTGAACACCGGCATCCGGAACAGCGTCATGCCCGGGGCCCGAAGGGTGAACACGGTGGTGATGATGTTGACGCCGGTGAAGATGGCGGAGAACCCGGTGAGCAGCAGGCCGATCAACCACAGGTCGGCGCCCACCCCGGGGGAGTAGGTCGACAGCGACAGGGGGGCGTAGCCGAACCAGCCGAAGTCGGCGGGCCCGTCGGAGGTGAGGAAGCCCGAGACCATGGTCAGCCCCCCGCCCAGGTACAGCCAGTAGCTGAGGGCGTTGAGGCGGGGAAAGGACATGTCGGGCGCCCCGATGTGCAGAGGCACCAGGTAGTTGGCCAGCCCGAAGGCGAACGGCCCGATGAACAGGAACATCATGATGCTCCCGTGCATGGTGAACAGCTCGTTGTAGGTGTCCGCCGAGGTGACGCCGAGCCCCGGTTGGGCCAACTCCGCCCGCATGAACATGGCCAGCACCCCGCCGAAGAGGAAGAAGGCGAAGGAGGTGACCATGTAGCTCAGACCGATCCGCTTGTGGTCCGTCGTGGTCAGCCAGGCGAGCACGCCCGTCGCCGCCGCCTCGTGGGGCGGCTCGGGACCCTCGGCCTCGGGCGGGGCCTCGGGGGGCGCGGCGGTGATGCTCATGGCTGCTCCTCCGATGCCGAACGCTGCTCGTCGAGCCAGGCCTGGTACTCGCCGTCGGGGACGGCGGCCACGGTGAAGTCCATCCGGTAGTGGTCGAGGCCGCAGTACTCGGCACAGCGGCCGGTCCACTCCCCCTCTTGCACCACGTCGACGTCGATCTCGTTGTCGATGCCGGGGATCAGGTCGCGCTTGACCATGAACTCCGGCACCCAGAAGGAGTGGATCACGTCGGCGGTCCGGAGCCGGAAGCGGACCGTCGAGTCGACGGGCACGACGAGGCGGGGGAAGGTCACACCGTCGCTCTCCACGGTGACGTCCTCCTCCGGGTACGAGAACTGCCACGACCACTGGAAGCCGACGACGTCGACCACGACGTCGGGGTCGTCGGCCAAGGCGGTGACCTTCTGCTCACCGACGACGGTGTAGGCGAACAGGGCGATCACGATCAGCAGGGGGACGACCGTGTAGGCGATCTCGACGGGAATGTTGTACGGCGACTGGCTGGGAAGCTCGTCGTTGCGGCGCCGGTAGCGCAGCACCGAGTACAGCACCAGGCCCCAGATGAGCAGCCCGACGCCGAGCGCCACCCAGTGGAAGCCGTTCCAGAGCCCCAGCACCTCCTTGCCCTGCTCGGACACCGGGTCGGGCGCCCCGAAGCGGAAGCCACTGCCGCACGAGGCCAGTGCGGGCACGGCCATGACCAGCATGCCGAGCTGTGCACGCCGCCGCCGGGAAGACACCGCCAGAAAGTTAGCCTGCGCCGTGCCGGCGATCCGTTCCCATGCCTGTCGCGCTGGGTCCGTACCTGGGGCACGGACCGTAGGGACCAACGTTGGGCCGGCTCATCGGTGCCGAGCTGTCGAGTTCACGATGCACCTCGCCGATGAGACGGTCAAGGACGAACCGGGGGCGTCCACAGGTGATCCACAGGTCGCCCCCAATCTTTCTCAGCCGTCCCCAGGAGGCGTCCCGTTGTCCACAGGACCACCCACAGAGCGGGTCGTAGAGAACCCGCCACGTGGGTACAGCATCAGGCCCATGACCGCCCGTACGACGTGGGTCACCGTCGCCACCGCCGGGTTCGCCGCCGTCGCCGCCGCGGGCGCCGTGCTGCTGGCTGCCGGCGCCCGTGCCGGTGGGGAGGCCGTCGACGTGGCCGCCGGACCGGCGCCGGCCATCGCCTCCGCGGCCGCCGACCAACCCACGATCGTCGTCGCCGACGAGGGCGGCCGCATCGTGGAGCTCTCGGCCGTCGACGGTACCGAGGTCGCCGTGCTGGCCGACGGTTCGATCACCGGGGGCTCCGTCGGCAGCCTGACCCTGTCCGGCGACCGCCGCACTGTGTTCTTCGCCTCCCACGACCCCCTCGTCGGCTTGCCGTGCGACAGCACCGTGGTGGCCCTGGACCTCCCCGACGGGCGGACGACGACCGTGGGCGCCGGCTTTGCTCCGGCCCTGAGCCCCGACGGTGGACGCCTCGCCTACGTGACCACCACCGGCGACTCCTCCGGGTGCGCGTACGCAGCACGGGTCCGCGACCTGGCCACCGGGGCGGAGACGGCCTGGGCGCTCGACTCGGGCTGGGCCGACCACTACGGCATCTGCTCGCTGACGTGGGAGCCGAGCGCCTCGGAACTGGTCGCCCAGCTGTGCCACGGCGCCGACACCGTCCTGCACCG
>JAHWJR010000109.1 GCA_019348335.1 Actinomycetota bacterium | reverse complement strand
AGCGGGAGGCGAGCCAGCTACGTGAGGCCGGCGAGCGGGAGGCGAGCCAGCTACGTGAGGCCGGCGAGCGAGATGCCGCCGAGCTACGGGCGGCGGCCATGCGAGACGCCGCCAAGGCGCAGGAGGCAGCCGAGCGATACGCCGCCCAGCGAGACGCCGCCGAGCGGGATGCCGCTGACCTGCGGGAGGCGGCCCAGCGGCAAGCCGCCGAGCTTCGGGCGGCGGCCGAGCGGGAAGCCGCCGAGCTGCAGGCGGCGGCCGAGTGGGCCTGCCAGGAGTCGGCCAACGTGTTGGAAGCGGCGGAGGAGGAGCGTCGCAATGTGCTCGACCTGCGGACGGAGCAAAACCCCGAAGAGAGGGGACCCGTCAGGAAGGCAGAGAACGCCGACCAGCCCGCCCCAGGTCCCGGAACCGACCGTGGTGAGTCGTCTCACTCCACTGCCACCCGTAAGTGGTTCCCCTTCGCCAACGACTAGCTCGAAGACGACGGGGGGCAGCTCGGGTCCTCCCACTCGTAGGCACGCCCGAAGTGACCGGCGAAGCAGGCCATCTCGTCTCGCCGCCCGATCACGCGCGCCGGGTTGCCCACGACCACATCTCCGGGCTCGACAGAACGAGTGACGACGGCGCCGGCGCCGATGAGGGCGCCGGCGCCGATCACCACACCGGGGAGCAGCGTTGCCCCACCGCCGATGCTGGCCCCGTCCTCGATCCGAGGGCCGCGCACGCACTCCAGGTAGCGCGGACAGGGAGGGTGAGGATCGTCGGTGAAGACGACTCGGGGGCCGATGAAGACGTCGTCGCCCACGATCGCCGACGAGAGGAAGGTCCCGGAATGGATTCGTGAACGAGCGCCGACCTGGTTGCCCGGCTCCAGATGGGCGCCGGAGCCGACCGACGCCCGCTCTCCTACCACGTTCGCCTCCCGGACGAGGGCGCCGTGGCCAACGTGGACGCCCGCTCCCAGCGTCGCCCCCTGGTACAGCACGGCATAGGCCCGTACCGTCACCCCCGGGCCCAGCACCAGTGGTTGCTCGTCGGGGCGGGAACTGGGGTGACCGAGGACACACGGCCCGAGAAGGCGGGCGCCCTCGAGCCCGACGACCGGCCCGAGGATCTCGACCCCGTTCACCGTAAGGAGTGGTCGCTGCCGGCCAGCTTGCGCACCTGCCCCTTGGAGGCAGCTGCATCTCGTCCCGGCAACGCCGGCTCGATGGTCACGGGTAGCCCGCCTTCCGACCACGACCGCTCGGCCGCCTCGAGCGCCTCCACCACGCGCAACCCGAAGCGGCCGTCCGACAGAGACGGGGTTGCCACCTTGCCCTGGATGCAGTCCACGAAATGAGCCAGCTCCTGGGCGAGCGGCTCCCGGGGGGCGACGTAGGGCGCCAGCACGTCGCCCTGGCGGTAGGTCAGTTGGTGCTCGCCGAAGTTCTCGGGGTCCGGCTTGACCACCCCCTTGTCGTAGATCTTCACCGGCCCCTCGTTGTCGAGGTCGTCGTACACCATCATCTGCCGGTCACCGACGAGAACGGTGTTGCGGACCTTCTTGGGCGCCAGCCAGGACACATCGACCGACGCCACGATGCCGGAGGCGAAGCAAAGGTTGACGAAGGCCACGTCCAAGGTGTCGGCGCGAACCATCCCGCGGCCGGAGGTCTGCACCGACACCGGGAACTCGTCCAACAGATGGAAGAGGATGGAGAAGTCATGGGCAGCCAGGTCCCAGATCACTCCGATGTCACGCTGGTGTAGGCCAAGGTTGAGCCGTGACGACGTGGCGTAGTGGATGGCACCCAGGCGCCCCTCGGCCAGGTACTCGGCCATGCGTTCGACTCGAGGGCTGAAGAGGAAGGTGTGGCCCACCATCAGTACACGGTCGCGCTCCTCGGCGCAGACCACCAGTTCGGCGGCGTCGACCACCGACCCCGCCAGGGGCTTCTCCACCAGCACGTGGCGGCCCGCCTCCAGGGCGGTTCGGGCCAGATGGGCGTGGGTGCTGACGGGGGTGGCGACGATCACCGCCTCCACCTCGTCGTCGTCGAGCACGTCGTCGAGGGAGGTCGACCAGTCGACGCTCGGATAGAGCCCGGCCATGGCAGCGATCCGGTCGAGCGACTGCTCCACCATCACCACCGACTCGGGCCCCACCAGGGCCACCAGATTGCGGAGAAGGTTCGGGCCCCAGTAGCCGAGACCGACGATGGCGATCTTCACGTCACCTCGCCCAGGGCGGTCGCCACAGCGTCGACGCAACGGTCGACGGCGGCCTCGCCGATTCCCGGGTACAGGGGCAGGGACAGAATCGAGTCGGCAAGGGTCTCGGCAACGGGGAACTGGCCCCGGTCACCGAGGTGCCGGCCGGCGGGCTGGAGGTGGATCGGCGTGCGGTAGTGCACCGATGCTCCCACCCCAGCGGCGTGCAGCGATGCCAGCACCGCATCGCGTCGCGGCACCCGGACCACGAACAGGTGATGGGCGTGGCGCGCACCTGGTGCCGTCTCCAGGACCTGGACCGGCTGGAGGTCGGCCAGACGCCGGCGATAGCGGTCCACGGCCTGCTGCCGTGCCGCCTGGGCGGCGGGAAGGTGCGGCAGCTTGGCCAGGAGGAACGCCGCCTGGAGCTCGTCGAGTCGCTCGCAGAATCCGGCGACCACGTGGACGCCCTTGGCTTCCTCGCCGTGGCTACGTAGCAGCCGCACCCGGCGGGCCAGAGCAGCGTCAGCGGTGGTGACGGCACCACCGTCGCCGAGCGCGCCCACGTTCTTTCCGGGATAGAAGCTGAACCCCGCGGCGTTCCCAAGCGAACCGGCGGGCCGGTTTCGCCATGCCGCTCCAATGGCCTGAGCGGCGTCCTCCAGCAGGAAGAGCCCGTGGCGCCGGGCGAGGGCCCCGAAGCGGTCGGTGTCGACCGGCTGCCCGTAGAGGTGCACCGCCGCCACCGCCGCCGTTCGTGGCGTCAACGCCGCCTCCACCGCCTCTGGGTCGAGCAGACCGGTGGTGACGTCGACGTCGGCCAGCACCGGAGTCGCGCCGGTCGCCATGACCGCCTCGGCGGTGGCGAAGAACGTGTTGGCCGGCACCACCACCTCCTGGCCAGGGCCGATCCCCGCAGCCAGCAGGGCCAGGTGCAGGGCGGCGGTGCCGGAAGCGACAGCGATGGCGTGGGGCACGCCGACCAACTCGGCGAGCGCCGCCTCGAGATTCGCCACCTCGACACCGTCCACAAAAGACGACGACCTCAGGACCCGCTCGAACGCTGCCCGGAGGTCGTCGGCCATCGGCCGGTGCACGACTTCCAGATCGACCAGGGGAATGCGGCGGTCAGTGTCGAGAGCAGCGGTCACGCCGTCTCCCGACCCCACAGCACCGCCTTGGGGGTCCGCAGCAGGATGCGCAGGTCGAGCATGGGCGTCCACTCCTGCCAGTATCGAACGTCGAGCTCGACCATCTCCTGGAACGACAGGCGACTGCGACCACTGACCTGCCACAGCCCGGTCAGGCCGGGCTTGGCGACCATGCGGGCCCAGGCTGCGTCGTCGTACAGCGCCACCTCGGCCGGAAGCGGCGGCCGCGGACCGACGATGCTCATGTCACCGCGCAACACGTTCCACAGTTGGGGCAGCTCGTCGATGCTGAAGCTGCGGAGAACCCGCCCCACCCGCGTGCGCCGGTCGTCGGCGACGAGCTTGTACATGCCATCCTGGGGGCGGCCCTGCCCACCGATCAGCGCGGCGACATAGGCCCGGTGCTCGCCATCGTCGTTGGCCGGCCGCATCGTCCGCAGCTTGCGCATACGGAAGCGGCGCCCGCCGCACCCGATGCGGGTCTGGGTGAACAGCACGCCACCACGACCCTCGACCGCGATGGCTACTGCGGCGACCGCGAGGACTGGGAGGACGAGTACCAGGACGGCACCGGCCACCACCACGTCGACGGAGCGCTTGAGCCCCCGGCACAGCAGGGGCAAGGGTTGCGCAGCGAGCCTGGGACCGGCGAGCTGGATTGCGCCGCCGGTTTCCGACGGAGCCGCCTGCTGACCGCCGCTGCGCCGGGCCACGACGACACCAACAGCGACGATGAGCACCGGCACGATGACGACAGCCAGGGCGGAAGCCGTCGACACCTCGGCGAGGAGCAGCGAGGCCAAGACCGGCACTGCCACCGCGCCCAGGCCCCGTAGTGCCTTCTCGGCCCGGTCGGCCGGGCGCGTGGTCACGGGCACGGTGGCGACTGCCGCGGCAGCGAGGAACAGGCACGCGGGGCCGAGCACCAGGGGGAGCGGCCATGGGGAGCTCAGCTGCGGGAAGGGCGCCACCAGGACAGCCAGGAGGACGACGGCCAAGGCGGTCGCGGCGAGTAGAAGCAGCGCCACCCGCCAGGACGGCATCACGAGCCCGTCCCCCGTCCGCCGCCCGCCGTCGGCCGTGACCGTCAGGGACACTCCACCCTCGCTTCCGCCTCGCGCTCTCGTCCTCGGCTACGCCGGTCCACCGCTGACCGATGTGCCAGGTTTCGACCATACTAGGGGCATTCGCCGGGAGGCTTCCGTCGGCGGCCTCGCAAGCGTTGGTCCCTCTCTTCGACGTCGGCCCCACGCTCTCCTCCTTCTGGCCTGAATCGCCGCTGGCGCCTCGTTCTGCTGCAACGTGCCCCGGCATGGTTCATGGGGCTCCGCTCGGGACAGACCAGTGAGGATGACCCGTCTCCACGCCTTCTAGGATCGCAGCGGTGGCGTTGCAGCCCCTCCCCGGTCGCCGCCCCCTGTCCCGTGCCGCCACCTCGCCGCTGGTGGTGGCTGCCGGCGCTGTCGGCGCCGGCCTGGGTCTGCTGATCGAGTTGCCCGTGGCGCTGGTCACCGGCCCCTTGGCCTACGCCGCCGGCCTGGCCGTGGCCCACCGCCGGCGCCGGCCCCGCCCCGAGCGGATCGACCCGTTCACCGTGGGCGAGCGGTGGCGCCCCTTCGTGCAGGGCGCCCTGCAGGCCTCGGCCCGCTACCGGCGGACCGTCGAGGGCGTCGATCCGGGCCCGCTGCGAGAGCGGCTGGAGGAGATCGGCGCCATGGTCGAGAGCGGCGTCCGGGAGTGCTGGCGCGTGGCCCGCAGGGGGCACCAGCTCGACGACGCCGTGTCGGCCCTCGACGCCGCCGGCACCCGGGCCCGGCTGGCCCGCGTCGAGGAGGGCACCGGCGGCGACGCCGACGAGTCGGTGGCCCGGTCGCTCCGGGCCCGGCTGGCCACCGCTGAGCGGCTTGCCGGAGTGGCGAGCGACGCTCGGGAGCGCCTCCGCGTGCTCCAGGCCCGCCTCGACGAAGCCGTGGCGAGAGCCACCGAGCTGGCCCTGGCCCAGGGAGGGACGGGTCTCGACGCCGGCGCCCTGGGCGGCGACATCGAGCACCTGGTCGACGACCTGGAGGCGCTACGTGCCGGTCTCGACGAGGCTGAGGCCGCCGGCCAATAGGCTCGGCCCATGTTCAAACTCCTCAGCCGGGCGTGGAAGTACCTGACCGCGGCCCTCACCGGCAAGTTCGACGAGGTCGCCGACCCCAAGGTGCAGCTCGAGCAGGCGATCGCCGACAGCCAGGACCAGCACCGCCGGCTCAAGGAGCAGGCGGCCAACGTCATCGCCAACCAGAAGCAGACCGAGCTGCGACTCAACCGGACCATGGACGAGCTGGAGAAGGTCAACCGCTCCGCCCGCCAGGCTGTGGTCATGGCCGCCGAGGCCGAGCAGGCGGGCGACACCAAGAAGCTCACCGAGTACACCTCGGCGGCGGAGTCGTTCGCCAACCGGCTCATCGCCCTCGAGCAGGACGTCGAGAGCCTCAAGGAGCTGCACCTCCAGGCGGCACAGGCGGCCGACCAGGCCAAGGCGGCAGTGGCCCAGAACGCCACCGTCCTGCAGAAGCGCCTGTCCGAGCGCCAGAAGCTGCTCTCCCAGCTCGACCAGGCCAAGATGCAGGAGCAGGTGAACACCGCCATGGCCTCGCTGAGCGAGTCGGTGGGCCAGGACGTGCCCAGCCTGGCCGAGGTCCGCGACAAGATCGAGACCCGTTACGCCCGGGCCCGGGGCATGGCCGAGCTGAGTGGCGATTCGGTCGAGAGCCGCATGCTCGAGGTCGAGCAGGCCACCATGCACAGCGAGGCCCAGGCCCGCCTGTCGCAGATCCGAGGCCAGCTCGGCATCGAGGCACCCCGCCCCACGAGCCCGGCCGACAGCACCGAGGCCGCCGCCGGCGAGGCCGCCGCCGAGGGCAACCCGAGCTAGCCGCCCCCCGTTCTCTGTCGGATCCACCACCGCCACGGTGGCCCAGCCGACAAAGAACGAGGACGGGGTCAGGGCAGCACCACCAGGTCGTCCCGGTGGACGACCTCGTGGGGCACGCCCTCG
>JAHWJR010000108.1 GCA_019348335.1 Actinomycetota bacterium | reverse complement strand
GAGCCGAGTGTCGGATTCGAACCGACGACCTCTTCTTTACAAGAGAAGCGCTCTACCAGCTGAGCTAACCCGGCGGGCGGCACGACCTTACCGGCGCCGGTCAGGTGTCCGGCACCCCGCCCACGGGTAGGCGTCGTCGGTCCCCGCGCCATACCGGCCGGGAGCGACTACGAGGAGGTGACCGGTGCCGATCGTCCGAAACGGAGTCCAAGAGGCGTCCCCCCAGGGGGCCACCCGGGCAAGGACCAGACAGCAGAGCAACGGAGGAGGCCGTAAGCGGGGCGAGGCAGCCGCCGCCACGGCGCAGCAACAGGGCCAGCAGGTGAAGTCCGCCGCGGTGGAGCAGAGCCAGCAGGTTGCCAGCGAGGCAAGTGACCACGCCCGAGAGGTGGCCGGCACCGCCCGCCAGCAGGCGGCACAGATCACCCAGGAAGTGACCATGCACGGGCGCGACCTCTACGACGAGACCCGCCAGCAGGTGCAGGAGCAGGCCGAGACCCAGACCCAGGCGCTGGCCCAGGCCCTGCACCGCTGGGGTGACGAGACGCAGGCACTGGTCGACGGTCGCCCGGAGGACGCGGGGACCATGGCCGAGTACGCCCAGCAGTGGTCCGACAAGCTCCACGACGTCGGCGAGGCCATCGAGATGCGCGGCGTCGACGGCCTGCTCGAAGAGGTGCAGGACCTCGCTCGCCGGCGCCCCGGCGCCTTCCTGCTCGGTGCGGCGCTGATCGGCTTCGGCGGCGGACGACTGATCCGCAGCGCCGGTAGCGGCAGCGACGGCTCGACCGCCAGCAACGGAGGTGCCAGCCAGGCGCTCGAGCCCGCCTCGCCGCGGGCCCTGGCCCCGGCACGGGGAGGCCGTTGATGGCCCAGTACCAGTCCCTTCGGCACCAGGACGACCGCTCCTTGCAGGAGCTGTGGTCGGACATGACCAGCGAGGCGGGAACGCTGGTCCGCAAGGAGATCGAGCTGGCCAAGCTCGAGGCGAAGGAGTCGGCCACCCGGGCCAGCAAGGCGGGGGTCATGTTCGGAGCCGGCGGCGTGGTCGCCCTCCTGGCGCTCCAGCTGCTGTCGTTCGCCGCCGCCTGGGGTCTGGCTGCAGTACTGCCCACCGGGTTCGCCTTTCTGATCGTCGGCGTGGTCTACGTGGTCATCGCCGCAGCGCTGTTCTCGCAGGGCCGCAAGCGCGCCGCCGAGGTGAAGCTCGTCCCCGAGCAGACCGTCGAGACGTTGAAGGAGGACGTGCAATGGGCACGAGCGCAGCGGAACTGAGAAGGGAGATCGCCCAGTCCAGGGGCGAGCTCAGCGAGACCATCGAAGCACTGGAAGCGCGGGTCGCCGAGACCAAGGAGTCGGTCGTCGACCGCGTGAGCCCGAGCCGGGTGGTGCGCCGCAAGAAGGCGGAGTTGCGCGCCCGGGTGATGGGCACGAGCTCGTCGATCACGCCCCCATCGATCAAGGGAAGGACGGAAGGCCAGATGGCACGAAGCAGGAGCAAGGTGGAGGACATCTCCGAGCGGGCCGGCGAGGCTGCCGGCACGGTGAGCGAGCAGGCCAAGGCGGCGCCGACGGCACTGCGGGAACGGGCGGAGGGCAACCCCATGGCCGCCGGGCTGGTGGCGCTCGGCGCCGGCCTGCTCGTCGCCAACCTGTTGCCGCCGACCGACCGCGAGCGCCAGGCGGCAGAGCGCCTGCGCAGCCAGCTCGAGCCGCTCAAGCAGCAGGCCAGCGAGATCGGCAAGGACGTCGCCGGCGAGCTGCAGCAGTCCGCCCAGACCAGGGCCGAACAGGTCAAGGAGCGGGCGAACGACGCGGTGCAGCAGGTGAAGGAGGAGGCACAGGAGCGGTCCGAGGAGGTCAAGGACCAGACGCAGAGCGCGACCACCCAGGTGAAGCAGCAGGGACGCCGGGCGTCGCGCCAGGTGAAGCAGAAGGCCAAGCAGGGCGACAGCCCTCGCTCCTCGGGCACCCGCCGGCCGGCCCGGGCCAAGGGCCAGCCCGTGAAGGCATCCGTCTAGCCCGACCACAACTACCCGTGGCCTGGTCTGGCCCTCCCCGAACGGGCCGGGGGTCAGACCAGGTAGCGGATCTCTCCCTCGGACGCCCGTAGGACCGCTTCCACGGCGGCGACCAGCAGGGCGTGCAGGACCCGGAACCGCTCGATGTCGGGGTCGATGTCGTCGGCGGCCGCAGGAGCATCACCTTGCGCCGGCCCACCGGTCTCCTCCAGCCCGGCCAGCTCGGCATCCCAATCGGTGTTCCGGGCCGCCAACTTGAGGCGCATGGCGGGGGCCTGCAGCAGTGCACGCTGCAGGTCCTGGACGATGGTGACGACCACGTCGGTGGTGGTGCGGACCCCGGGGGTGGCCAGAAGGTGCAGGGCCTGGAGCTTGCGCATGGCCATGGCGGCGATGAGCATCGGATCGCCCAGCTCGGCCACTGCGGAGTCGACCTCGCGGAGGTCGAGCGTGATCTCGGACGGCACGTCGAACCACCGGCGCAGCGTGGCGAACATCTCGGAGGTCACGCCGTGCAGCGCCAGCAACTCGTCAGGCTTGGGAACGGTCGCCGCGCCCTCGCCCTCGTGCTCTTCCGGTGGGGACATCGACGAACTAGGAGGAACCGGGCGCGGACGCCGGCCCTCGTGCACAGACGGTCGCGGCCACGCCCTAGTGGGTGCCGGCGGCGACGGCCTCGTCGAGGCTGTCGTACATCGAGAAGACCTTGGTCAGGCCGGTCACCTCGAACACCTTGCGGATGCGGGGCTGCGTGCAGATCAGGTGCAGGTCGCCGCCGCTCGAACGCACGCGCTTGAGCGCTCCCACCAGGACGCCGAGCCCGGTGGAGTCGAGGAACTCGACACCGTCGAGGTCGACCACGATGCTGGTGTCACCCTGGGCTGCCAGCCCGTGGAGTTGCTCGCGCAGGCGGGGGACGGTGGCCACGTCGACCTCGCCGGAGACCGCGAGCACCGAGTAGCCGTCACGCTCCGAAAGCTCGAGCCCTAGGTCCATGTACGGGTCGCCCCCTCCAAAACGTCGCTACTGGCCCGCGCCACGCTACCGGCTTTGGGGAGGGCTCCGCGCCGCCCACCTCCGTGCCCCGCCGGTAGCGTCGTCGGCAGTGCAGGTGACGCTCGACCGGCTGCTGAGCGGGCTGCAGAACGACGACTGCCTGGTGCACCTGGAGCGACTGCCGGCTCGTCCGCCTCGTCTCGCCGCCCCCCACCCTCCCCTGCCGCCGGCCGTGGCCGACCGCCTGGCCGGGCCCCTGTGGTCGCACCAGGCCCAGGCCCTGGAGCTGGCCCGGGCCGGGCGGTCGGTCGTGGTGGCCACCGGGACGGCGTCGGGCAAGTCGCTGTGCTACCAGTTGCCCATCGCCGAGGCGGCGTACCGGGCCAGTGCGGGCTCGGGCTCTCCGGTCACGGCGTTGTGCCTCTACCCCACCAAGGCACTGGCCCACGATCAGCTTCGGGCGCTCACGGCGATGGACCTGCCGGGGGTCGTGGCCGCCTGCTACGACGGCGACACGGCCCCGAGCGAGCGGGCCTGGGCCCGGCGCCATGCCGGCGTGGTGCTGACCAATCCCGACATGCTCCACGCCGGCCTGCTCCCCCACCACGCACGTTGGGCCACGTTTCTCAGCCGCCTCCGCTATGTGGTGCTCGACGAGCTGCACACGCTGCGCGGCATCTTCGGCAGCCACGTGGCCCAGCTGCTGCGCCGCCTGCGCCGGCTGTGCGCCCACTACGGCTCCGACCCGGTGTTCCTCTTCGGCTCGGCCACCATCGGCCAGCCGGCCACGCTGGCGTCCGCCCTGTGCGGTCGCCCCGTCGTGGCCGTCACCGAGGACGGCTCGCCCCGGGGAGAGCGGTTGTTCGCCCTGTGGAACCCGCCCCTGCTCGATCCTGCCTCGGGAGCGCGGGCGTCGGCCAACGGGGAGACGGCCGCCCTGCTGGCCCGACTGGTGGCGGACGGCTTCCGGGCCCTGGCCTTCTGCCGGAGCCGCAAGGGCACCGAGCTCGTAGCCGACGAGGCCCGCCGGCGGGCCGGCCCGGGCCTGGCGGGGAGCATCCGTGCCTACCGCGGCGGCTACCTGGCCGAGGAACGCCGGCAGATCGAGGCGGACCTCGTCGCCGGACGGCTCCACGGTGTGGTCACCACCAGCGCGCTGGAGCTCGGCATCGACGTCGGCGGCCTCGACGCCTGCGTGCTCAACGGCTTCCCCGGCACCATCGCCTCGCTCTGGCAGCAGGCGGGCCGGGCGGGGAGGGCCCGGCAGCGGTCGCTGGCGGTGTTGGTGGCGGGCGAGGACCAGCTGGACCAGTGGCTGATGGCCCATCCGCACGAGGTCTTCACCCGGTCACCAGAGGCGGCGGTGGTCAACCCGTCGAACCCCAACGTGTTGCACGCCCATCTGGCCTGCGCCGCCTACGAGCTGCCCCTGTCCCCCGCCGACGATGCCTGGTGGGACGACCTCGATGAAGGGGTGCTCCACCTGGTGGGCGACGACCGGCTAGCCGTGCGCGACGGACGGGCCTACTGGAAGGGCCGTCGGGCGCCGGCGCCCGACATCGGCCTGCGCAGCGGATCGTCCCGGGAGTACCGCATCGCCGAGCTCGACGGGCGCCTGGTGGGCACCGTCGACGAGAGCCGGGCGTTCACGACCGTCCACGATGGGGCGGTGTACCTGCACCAGGGCCGGCCGTGGCGGGTCGATCGGCTGGACCTGGACGACCGGGTGGCCTGGGTGTCCCCCGCCGCCGGCGACGAGCTCACCCAGCCCCGCTCCGAGACCGACGTCCGGATCCTCGACGATCAACGGTGCCGACCGGTGGGCGGGGCCTGGTTGCACCTGGGCACCGTCGAGGTGTGCCAGCGGGTCACCGGCTACCGGCGGCGCCATGCCGCCACCGGCGAGACGCTGGCCGACGAGGTGCTCGAGCTCCCGCCCACCCGCCTGGTCACCCGGGCCTTCTGGTACGTGGTCGACACCGAGCTGTTGGACGATGCGGGGATCGAACGCCGGGCCCGGGCCGGCGCCCTCCACGCCGCCGAGCACGCCGCCATCGGGGTCCTCCCGCTGTTCACCATCTGCGATCGCTGGGACGTGGGTGGGTTGTCGACCCTGCACCACGCCGACACGGCAGCGCCGACGGTCGTGATCTACGACGGCTACCCCGGAGGCGTGGGCATCGCCGAGCTCGGCTTCGACGCCGGGCGGCGCCACCTGGAAGCGACCCTCGAGCTGGTGTCGGCGTGCCCGTGCACCACCGGGTGCCCGTCCTGCGTGCAGTCGCCCAAGTGCGGCAACTGGAACGAGCCCCTCGACAAGGCCGGCGCCGTGGGGTTGCTGGAGGTCGTGACCCGGCGGAGCTGAGTCAGCCGCCGGGGAGGATGGGGATGTCGTCCTCGCCCACCCGCTTGGACAGCAGGCGCATGTGCACGGCGCTCATCAGCAGGGCCAGCCCCCCGGCGATGGGCACCAGCGTGGCCCGCCGGTCGTCACCGTCGTCGTCGTCGAACTCGGCCAGCACGGCGGCCTGGCCCTCGGGTTCGGTCGACGGAGGAGGTGGTGGTGCCTGGGAGGTGGTGGTCTCGCTCGGGTCGAACGGCAGGTCCCGGGAGAACCCGGTGTCGACCGTGGTCGCCGTGCGCCTGCGGACCGACGGCCGGTTGCCGCCGGAACCGGAGCGGGTGGTGGCCGTGGTCCCTCGCGTGGTCGGTGTCACCTTGGCCACCGTCGGCTCGGGCGTGTCGGGGCCGACGGTCACGACGGGGGAGGGCTTGCCGGCGACGGGGCCCCTCGGGCCCTCGCGGACGGCGACGACCTGGTAGCGGTGCTCGGCGTCGATGCCCTTGTCGACGAAACTGTTCTGCCCCTTGCCCAGGTCGGCCACCTTCTCGAAGCCCGCAGGCCCCGGTGGGTTGCGCTCGACGCGGTAGCCGACGAGGTCGGTCTCTCCGTTGGGGTCCCAGCTGAGCCGGACCTCCTTGGAGGCCTCGTCGTAGGTGGCCTTCAGCCCGCTGACCTGGGCCGGAGGGATGATGACCTCGAAGCGCAGTGGAGGGTCGGCCAGCTCGGTCCTCGGCGGAACAGTAACGACAAGAATCTGGTCCACGTAGCTGACGTGCGCCTTCAGCTCGTAGACCCCGTTGCACGGGAAGGCCACGTCGAACTCGACCTTCACGGTCGAAGAGCTCTCCTCAGAAAGCTTCGGAGCCTTCTGCTCATCGGGCACCTTGACGAAGCAGTCGTCGCCCTCGACCACTGGCTGGACCAGCTCGAACTCGACCTTGGTGATGCTCTGGTCGTTCTTCTCGGTGGAGATGGTGGCGGCGATGGGGGCGTTCTCCCTGAGCACCGGGTCGTCGGCCGGAGGCCGCGTCCACTCCACCGTCGGCGC
>JAHWJR010000107.1:3592-6443 GCA_019348335.1 Actinomycetota bacterium | reverse complement strand
GCGGTGATGCCTCCGGCGGCGTGGCTGGAGATGTCGATGACGACTCGGTTCCAGCTGTTGGACCAGTCGGGGTGGTGATCGAGCTTCTCGGCGGCCAGGGCCAGCCTGGTCAGAAACCCGAAGGCTTCGTTGAAGTCGGCGAAGGTGAGCTCCTTGTGGAGCTTGCCCTCGACCACCGTCCACCCGTCGGTGTCGCGCAACCGATCCTCGATCTCGGTGTCAGCCAGCTTCTCGGCCACCATCAGCCCTCGAAGGATTCGCGCAGTCCCGGCATGACGTCGACCTGGCCCTCCGCCTCGTCGTCGGCGAACCCGGCGTAGCCGGTGGACTCCAGCTCCTCGGCGAGCTCGGGCCCGCCGGTCGCCACGATCCGCCCCCGAGACAGCACGTGGACGACGTCGGCTCGCAGCTCGCTGAGCAACCGCCGGTAATGGGTGATGGCCAGCACGCCGAGGCCCCGCTCCTCGGTCTCGGCCTCCACCCGGCGGGCGACCTTGCGCAGTGCGTCGATGTCGAGGCCCGAGTCGATCTCGTCGAGGATGGCGATGCTGGGCCGCAGCACGCCCAGCTGCAGCGTCTCGTTGCGCTTCTTCTCGCCGCCCGACAGATCGACGTTGAGCGGGCGATGCAGGAAGCGCTCGTCGAAGCCGATGCGCTCGGCTTCGGCTCGCATGCGGGCCTGCACGTCGTCACCGCCACGTCCGACCGCGGCGAGCGCCTCCTCGAGCACGTCGTCCAACGCCACGCCGGGGACCTCGGTCGGGTACTGCATGGCGGAGAAGAGGCCGGCGGCAGCCCGCTGCCATGGCTCCAGGACAAGGATGTCGGTGCCGTCGAGGGTCACGCTGCCGCCCAGGACCTCGTAGCCGGGCCGGCCCATGATCACATGGGCCAGGGTCGACTTGCCGGAGCCGTTGGGGCCCATCACGGCGTGGACCTCGCCGCTGCGCACCGTGAGGTCGACTCCCCGCAGGATCTCCTTGCCGCCCACCGCAGCCCGCAGGCCGGACACCACCAGCTCAGCCACCGGTCGCCTCCACCGTCACCAGGACGTCGTCCCCCTCGACCCGGACGTCATAGGTCGGCACCGGTCGAGTGGCGGGCAACGTGTCGGGCTCACCGGTCTTCAGCGAGAAGCAGCTGCCGTGCTTCCAGCACTCGATCTGCAGGGCGTCGGGGTCGACCTCGCCTTCGCTCAGCGAGTAGTCGGCGTGGCTGCACGTGTCGCCGATGGCGTAGAAGTCGTCACCCACCCGCACCAGGGCGATCTTGTGACGGTCCACCACGAAGCGCGTGGCGCTGTTGGGCTCGACGTCGCCGACCGAGCACAGGCGAACCTCGGCCCCGCTCACCGCGCCACCTCGACGTCGCGACGGTCGAGCTTGGCGGTGATCTCCGAGCGAAGTGCCGGGACGGCGCCGGGCACCGCCAGCCGTTCGAGCACGTCCTCGAAGAACCCCAGCACGATCAGCCGCTCGGCCCGTGCCGGCGGGACCCCGCGGCTCTCGAGGTAGTAGCGCTGGTCCTCGTCCACGGGGCCGACGGCGGAGGCGTGGCTGCACCGAACGTCGTTGTTCTCGATCTCCAGGTTGGGCACCGACTCCGCCCATGCGCCGTCGGAGAGCTTGATGTTCCGGTTCGTCTGGAAGGCGTCGACCCCAGCCGCCTGCTTCCCGATGTGGATCATGCCGGTGTAGACGGAGCGGGAGCGGCCCTGCACGGCACCCTTGAACAACAGGTCACTCATGGTCTTGGGGGCCTCGTGGTCCTGGAGGGTACGGAAGTCGTGCATCTGGTTGCCCTCGCCGAAGTAGACGGCGAGCATCTCCCCGGAGGCGCCTCTGCCGGCCAGCGTGGACTCGACCTCGAGGCGGGCGTAGCCGCCGCCGAGGGCCACCATGGACGTGCTCAGCCGGGCGTCGCGCTGGCCCCGGCTCAGCTGGCGACCCAGCTGCCACACCCGCTGGCCGAGCAGTTGGGCGTTGACGTAGCGCAGGCGGCTGGCCGGGGCGGCCGCCAGCTCCACCACGGGGAGCACCAAGGCGTCGACGTCGGCGGAGCCGGAGTGGTCGTAGACCACGACGTCGCTGTTGTCGCCGGCCTGCACCACCAGGTGCGGGAAGGTGGCGAGGCCGCTCCCGTCGGTCCAGTGCAGGACGACGACCGGCGCGTCCACGACCAGGCCCGGGCGCACACGCACGAGTACGGGGTCGGCAACGAAGGCGTCGTGGAGCAGCGAGAAGGCACCGCTGGCCTCACCGGTGACCGTGCCCAGGGCCGCCCCTTCGGGATCGAGGTCGGCGAGGCGGCCCACCTCGAGCCCGTCTGCCGCCGCGTTCGGGTCGACATCGACGTGGACGACGGAGCCGTTGTGCACGACGACGAGCGCAGCTCGCTCCTCGACGGTGTCGAGCACCGGCTGGAGCCCGTCGGGTACCGCCTCACCGGACGGTGCACCGGTGTGGGGCCGGTAGACGCCCAGGTCGAGCTCGGGGATGCGGCTGTAGCGCCACACCTCCTCCTCGACCGTGGGCAACGGCGTGGTGGAGAAGCGCTCGAACGCTCGAGCCCGCCGGTGCTGGAGCCATGTGGGACCGCGCAGCTGGTCCACGGCGTCGGCGGTGAACGTGGTCAGAACAGAGCCTCCTCGGCAAACGGGTGCGGGCGGGGCAGGTCGGCCTCTTCGCCCTCCGCTCCCCAGGCTACCGGGCCGGCGTCAGCGGTTGCGAGGCGACGGCGGCCGCAGTGGACGCTCCCGCCGGCGCCCGGTCGTGCCCGCTGACCCAGAGGAGGTCGCCTCGCTGCCGTACTCGTTGCTCGGAGGCGGCGCCGCCGTGGTCTCAGGCTCGTC
>JAHWJR010000107.1:0-3492 GCA_019348335.1 Actinomycetota bacterium | reverse complement strand
CGATGTCGCCGTACTCGGAGCCCGAGGTGGGCACGCCCAGCGTGCGCAGGTTGTCAGCCACCGACTCGGTGTTGGTCTGTGAGCCCACGAGCACCCCGACGACGATGGCGATCACCACCGCCAGCACGAAGACGAGAGCGCCGTTCAGCGCACCGGCCCGGCGGGCCATGCGACCGGCCACGTAGCCACCGAAGAAGTAGGCCACCAGAAGTACCAGCGCGGCGATGATGCCGCCGGTGATGCCCGCCTGTCGCCAGTCGTTGCTGGTCAATCCGGCCGTGTCGACGCCGATGGCGGCGAGGATGGCGGCCACGACGCCGGCGAGGATGGCGAAGGCGGCGTAGGCCACGAGCGTGCCGGCCAGGACGCTGATCAACGAGACCTGGCCCATGCTCGCCTCGCGGGCGAACTCCCGCCGGTCACTGCTGCTCTCAACCCTGTTCAGAACAGGCATGTCGACCTCCTCGGTGACCGTGGGACCATCGGGAACTCCCTAGACCTTCCCGATCGTCGACGGTGCAAACTGCCGTCACCTGCCACCTGCAGGGCCGCCAGCGAGACCCTGCGCCTCGCCAGGGGCCGTCGGGCAGCGCAAGAACCAGGCCCGTTCCTGCACTCGCCAGGTGCGGGAAGGGGCCGGAACGAGGGCCTCGCCGTCGGCGTTGTAGGGCATGGCTTCACCGTCGATGCGCACCGACCTTCCTCGCCCCATCACGACGCCGTCGACCCGCCGGGGGTCGCCGGATCGCAGCGCCCCAGCCAGCCGGAGGCGAGCCCCCATGCCGCCGGCGAAGGCCACCGTCACCTCGGCGAGGCCGTCGTCGGGACAGGCGAGCGGCCACAGGACCGTCCCGCCGCCGATGGTGGCCCCGTTGCCGATGCCGGCGAAGAGCACGGTACCTTCCGCCAGCACGCCACCGTCCACCTCCACCCGGACGTCCCACCCCGGCGTGCGGGCACCTGTCCACGCCGCCCCGGCTACGTAGGCCATTCGACCGAGCAGCGGCTTCAGCGGCGCTGCTCGCGTGGCCACGAGACCGCCGATGCCGCCGTGGACCGCGTTCACGGCGACCGATCCCGCGCCGTCCACGAGAAGGTCGAGGGGGCAGGACCGGCCGCCCAGGACCACGGCCGCGGCGGCCTCGGCGTCCAACGGGATGCCCACGGTGCGGGCCAGGTCGTTGCCCGTGCCCAGCGGCAGGAGCCCGAGGACGACCTGGTGCAACCGCTCCCGCTCCCACAGGTGCTGCACCAGCATGTTGAGCGTCCCGTCACCGCCGGCGGCGACCACGGTCCCTGCCGTGAGCCCGGCCAGCGCCGCCTCCAACTCCCCGGGCTCGGCCACCTCGACGACGGTGGTCTCCGCCCGTGCCCGCAGGACGGCGACTGCCTCCTCCATGCCTTCGATGCCGCCGGCGCGCTGGTTGGCCACGACCACCAGGGGCCCGTCCGCACCGCTCATGGTTGGGCGACTGCAGGAAGCGCTATGGGCGCCGGAAGAGCCGCCGCCACCACGGTCGGCCTCGCTCCCGTCCCGACTCCACCTCGGCGAGGATGGCCGGGCCGGCGGCGTTGACGATCTCCTCGGCCTCGTCGAGCAGGGCGGCGACGGCATCGCCGGCGCCCACGCCGGGCGGTTCGGGCGGCGTCGGAGGCACCACCACGGAGCCGTGGGCCCAGGCGGCGTCGGCCAGCCGGCGCTCGAAGCGGGGGCAGGCCTCGGGACACCGCCACGGCGCCTCGGGGGCCAGGTCGAGATGGCACTTGCGCACGGTTTCCCCGTGGGCGTAGGTCCGGCTCTCGAAGTGCTTGCACTCCACCCGCATGGGCACCGGCTCATTCTACGGAACCCATCCCCGGGAGCGGTGGGGGACCCCCGCTGCTGGCGGCGGGTCCTGTCACCGACGGGGTCGGCGGGGGACCCCCGCTGCTGGCGGCGGGTCCTGTCACCGACGGGATTCCTTCCCACCCCTCGCTGGCGCTCGGGGCGGGCCCCTTCCGTCGGCGCCACCCCCCGCCAGCAACTACCCCACCGGCCGAGAAAGCCAGAATGGCCTCCGAGGACACGGTCACCGAGGGCTTGAAGGTGAGGGGGGGCACGCTGATGCCAGCACGGAACGTCCGTCGCCACGATGTCCTGTCGTTCCGGTTCCGCCGGCACCAGCTCGATCGGGAGCCGGATGCAGGGAACGGGCCCAGCGACGTGGCCCTGCTCGACTACGGCGTGCAGGACACCGGGGCCGACGGCGCGGCGTGGGCGCTGGCCCTGCGGGGCGCGAGTGCCGCGGGCAACGACGAGCTCGCCCTGACCTGGACGTTGCGGGGCGCACCGCACGCGTACCGCCGGTCCGAGCTCGCGGCGGTGGCGGTGGCCACGGCGCCGCTGTCGGAGGCCGATGCCACCAAGCGCATCTTCGACGCCGCCAAGCCGCTGAAGGCTGCCGGGATTCCCGTCCTCGATGCCCTACGGGTCGTCGCCGACCATCTGCGGGGCATCGTCAGCAGCCCGACGGTCAAGGGGGAGGTGTCGGGCCGTCTCAGCGAGAGGTTGGAGCAGCCCTACCTGCGCTTCTGCCGGCCGTGCGACACCACGCACGTGCACGAGATGCCGTTCCGGCTCGCCGCCCTGCAGGCCAGTCTCGAGCTCGAGGCCGAGACCTCCCCGCCGGTGCTGAGGCGCATCGCCGGCGTGGAACCGCAGCGGTACGGACGACTGGCCGGTGAGGCGGAGCCTCGCTTCGACGTCATCCGCAACCACCTGCGGTTCTACGGCCCAGCCCGGGTGCGGGACGTGGCGACGTTCCTCGATGCGCCGGTGAAGGAGGTCGAGGCGCACTGGCCGGCTGACGCGGTGGAGGTGGTCGTCGAGGACGCCCCGCCCGCCGGGCGGCCGGGTCCCCGGTTCGTGCTCGCCGACGACCTCGACGCCCTCACCGAGGCGATCCCCGCCGGCCCACCCCGGACCGTGCGCCTGGTCGGGCCCTACGACCCCTACCTCCAGCTGCGTGACCGGGAGCTCCTGACCGCCGACGAGGGCCGCCGCAAGGGCCTGTGGCCCGTGCTGGGGCGCCCTGGCGCCATCGTGGCCGACGGCGGGGTCATCGGCACGTGGCGCCCCCGAACCTCGGGCCGCAAGCTCACCGTGCGCATCGCCCCGTGGGGGCCGCTGCAAGCCGAGGATCGGGCCCTGGTCGAGGCGCAGGCCGAGCGGCTCGCCACCCACCGCGGATCGTTGCTGGGCGAGATCGCCTTCGAGTAGCGGTCCGTTGCGGCGAACTGAGCGGATCGACCAGCGGCGGCGCCCGCCGGTGCCCACGGTGGGCCGGTTCGCCCGGGTGCGCTTTCAGCCAGTGGTACAGCTCCCGCCATGGCGGAGGTGCCGGTCAGACGCCGTAGCCGGTGGCGCCGGCTTCGATGAAGAGATCCCGCACGGCTGGGACCTGGCCGCCGTCGATGACGACTTCGATCTTGGCATGGGAGCCAGGCCTTCCC
>JAHWJR010000106.1:2813-6497 GCA_019348335.1 Actinomycetota bacterium | reverse complement strand
GGGTTCTACGTCAACGTCCACAACGACGAGTTTCCCGAGGGGGCCCTGCGGGGGCAGCTGGGCTGACCGTTCGTCCCGTTCGTCCCCCGGACCGATTCAGGCCCGCCACTCCCGCACCAGGCCGTCGAGGTCGGGCTCGCAGCCCGCTCTCGGCCGGAGGCCCTCCGGAACCGTCCCCAGGTAGAGGAAGGCGACCACCGCGTCCTGCGGTGACAGGGCCAGGGCCGCCTTCACCCGGTCGTCGTAACAGGGCTCGCCCGTGCGCCACATGGAGCCGTAGCCCAGGGCGGTGGCGGCAAGGAGGGCGTTCTGGCAGGCGGCGGCGCAGGCGGCCAGCTGCTCGGTCCACGGGATGGGGCTCTCCCCGGCGGGCCGCATGGCGGAGACCACTACGACCAGCGGCGCCCGCCCCAGCTTGCTCCGCTCCTTGGTTGCCTTGGCCGGGACCACTTCGGTCCCTTGGTCCCGGCACCGGGCCCGGTAGGTGTCCTCCAGCACGGCACCGAAGGCGTCGGCGTGCTCGCCTCGCAGCACGGTGAACCGGAACGGGCGGAGCTTGCCGTGGTCGGGAGCGCAGGCGGCGGCCTCCAGGATGGTCCGCAGGTCGGCCTCGTCGGGCGCCGGCTCGACCAGGCGGGGGATCGAGCGCCGGGAGCGGATGGCCTCCAAGACGTGCACGACCCGCCCTACCAGCCTCGCTCCACCCACTCGGCGAGGTGCGGGCGCTCCTCCCCGATGGTGGTGTCGGCCCCGTGGCCGGGCAGCACCAGCGTCTCGGCCGGGAGCGAGAACAGCTTGTGCTCGATCTGGTCGATGATGGTGGCGAACCGGTCCGGGTCGCCGTGGGTGCTGCCGGGACCGCCGGGGAACAGTGTGTCGCCGCTGAAGACCAGCGGCGAGCCCTCGACACGGAAGCACATCGACCCGGGAGTGTGGCCGGGGGTGGCCATGGCGTGCACCCGCAACCGCCCGACGCCGAGCACCGACCCGTCCTCCAGGAGGTCGTCGTGGGCGGGGAGCATGTCGGCGTCGGCGGCCGTGACCGCCACCCGGTAACCGGCCTCCCGCACGGCGGGCACGGCTTGGACGTGGTCCCAGTGCCCGTGCGTCTGCACCACCGACCGGACGTCGAGCCGCCGGCACAGGTCGAGCACTCGCTCGGGCTCGTCGGCGGCGTCGACCAGCACGGACTCGCCGGTCCGGCGGCAGCGCAGGACGAAGACGTTGTTGTCCAGGCGCCCCACCACGATCCTGTGGACCTCGGCCTGGTCGTCCTCGTAGTGCAACGTTCCCATGGCACCCGAGGGTACCGGCGGCTGTGTCGCCTACCGGCGGGCCGGCGATGCCTCGTAGTCGGTGGAGCGGAGGTGGTAACGGGCCTGGCGGTCGGCGCCTACCAGCGCCTCGGACAGGCAGCGCACGACGACGGCCGGGTCGTCGAGCAGGTGGTCGATGGCGAACACGTGGCCCGAGGACAACCGGAGGCTGCCCTGCGACCCGTCGAGCACGGCCCACAGCTCGCGGTACTCGTGGGCCACCACCACGTCGGGGTACCGGCGTACCCGTCGCCGGGCGGTCCGGTAGCTGTGCATCAAGTGCTTGTCGGTGTCGGTGAGACCGAACTTCGTCCCCCAACGTAGCGACACCCGCACGCAGCCGGGGGTGGGCTGGTGGAGTTGCACCGTGACCTCGTGCAGCGGCTGGCGGCGGATCTCGGGAGCCTGGCGCTCCAGCGCCCGCAAGCTCTCGGCCAGCGCGCTGCTCGCCGGCAGCAGCGCGTCGACCCACTCCGTCGCCGTGCGCTCCTGGCGGGCGCGAGCCTGTTCGGCCGCTGCTCTCTGGTGCTCCAGTTCGCCCAGGTCGGCCTCCAAGCTGCGGCGTCGCTGCTCCTCGATCCTCCGCCGGGCCCGTTCGATCTCGCTCCCGCGCTGCAGCGACAAGTCGGTAAGCCTCCGGTTCGACATTGGGCGGCGGCGGCGCCGGGAGAGCCTCTCCCGGCGCCGGCCGCCGTGGAGCGATTGGACCCCAGGCTCGTCGACTGGTCAATAGCAACAAATCACATCTAGTGGAGACGGCTTGGCCAGAGGCACCGTCGTGCCCGGCCGCCGAGGCGCCCATCGGCGCCCGGTACGCTGCGATCATGGTCGTGGTGATCGCTGCGGTGGCGCTCGCCGCGGTGTTCGCCATCGCCGCGGTGGCCATCGGCCGGGAATCGACGCGGCTGGCCGCCGAGCCGCCCCGGCCGGTCTTCGACCTCGACGAGGCGGTCGACTGGGTGGCCGGCGAGATCCCGTTCGACGTGGCCGCCGTGCTCAGTCATGACGACGTCCGCCAGATCCTCCAGTGGAGCCTGGCTCACCTCCGCTCCCGGGCCCTGTCCGGCAACGGGAGCGACCCCGCCGCCGTCGGTGACAGCGTCGTCGTGGGCGAGGAGGAGAGCGTCGAGTATGTGCTCGACCGGGCTCGGGCGGCGGGTTCCGACTACTCGCGGGCACAGGTGAAGGCCGTGCTCGACGCCCAGCTGGCGTACCTGCAGGCCATCGGTGCCGCTGGGCCGGCCAGCCCCGAGGACGTCGTCGACGAGTGAGCGCCGGGGCCCAGGAACGCGCCTGGAGCTCGTGGGGGAAAACGCCTGACAGAAACGCGCCGCGTGGTTACCATGGCAGCACCAGAGAAAGGAGGTGGTCCAGCTGAGCAAACCGTGTAGGACCCTGGAGGTGGTTGGCCGCTAGAGCGGGCAGCCGGACCACCTGGCGAGTTCTCGCCAACCACCCCCGATCCGTGCGGCCAGGATGTGGTCCACCTGGTGCACCAAACGCCTGATCGGGCGAATCGGCAAGATGTGCGAGGGGAGCGCTTCGGCGCTCCCCTCGTCGTTTTCCGTGGTGGCCGGCAGATGCCCGCCGGGATCCCGCAACCGCAGCGGCGCGGCGCACTAGCGTTGACCGCGGTGGAGGAGGTGATCCACTCCGAGGGGCTGCGGCTCCAGGGCTACCTGGCGCGACCGTCTCCCCAGTCGGTCGCCCCCAACCGCC
The DNA here is from genome assembly GCA_019348335.1 of Actinomycetota bacterium. Classification (GTDB taxonomy): domain Bacteria; phylum Actinomycetota; class Acidimicrobiia; order Acidimicrobiales; family CADCSY01; genus JAHWJR01. The sequence continues at coordinate 3,462 of JAHWJR010000106.1, read as the reverse complement.
CCGGCCTGGTGCTCTGCCACGGACTCCCGACCGAGGCGAGCAGCGCAGCCTCGACTGCCCAGACCTATCCCGAGTTGGCGGACCGGTTGGCGGCGGAGGCGGGGTGGACGGTGCTCACGGTGAACCTCCGGGGCACCGGTGAGTCCGAGGGCAACTTCTCGCTGGCCGGGTGGCTCATCGATCTGCGCTCCGCCGTCGACCACCTCCTGGCCACGGGCGAGGTCGAAGGGGTGTGGCTGGCAGGCTCCAGCACCGGCGGCTCCCTCGCCATCTGCGAGGCGGGGGAGGACGAACGCGTCCGCGGCGTGGCTGCGCTGTCGGCCCGGGCCGATTTCGACGACTGGGCCGCCCATCCTCGGCGGTTCCTCGAGCACGCCCGGGTCATCGGCGTGGTCCGCCAACCGGAGTTCCCCCCGCGGATGGATGCCTGGACCCGAGAGCTCAAGGAGCTGCGCCCCCTTTCGCTGGCGGCCAAGCTGGCGCCCCGTCCGTTGCTGCTGGTGCAGGGCTCGGACGACGACATGGTCCCCGCCCTCGACGCCCGGGCGCTGGCCGACTGCCACGGCAGCGCCGAGCTACGCATCATCAACGGCGCCGGCCACCGTCTGCGCCACGACCCCCGCGCCGTCGCCGTGCTCATGGGCTGGCT
>JAHWJR010000106.1:0-2713 GCA_019348335.1 Actinomycetota bacterium | reverse complement strand
CCGGCCACCGTCTGCGCCACGACCCCCGCGCCGTCGCCGTGCTCATGGGCTGGCTCGAGCGCCAGGCAACTATATAATTTGCGCCCGGCGATAATCCGCCGGCGCCCGTTGCACGGAGCTGGACCAGCCTTCGTTGCTGCTCCGCCTGGCGGACTCCGCAGCGTCGCCAACGCGCCGCAGGCGCCGGCGCAGTGCCGCCGGCCACGCTCGCCGCCGGAGGCGGCCACCTCTGGATGGCGGCCAGGGAAGAGCAGCGCGGAGGGTGCCGGCTCTGCCGGCACGTTCAGCTCGCCGGCGAACCTCTGGTTCGCCGGCGAACCTAGTCGGCCTTGCCCTTGCCGGCGGCCTTCTTGGCCTTCTTGAACGCCCGCACCTCCTCGAGCGTCTCGGGGGACGAGACGTCAGCCACCGAGCGTCGCTGCCCGTCGGAGAACGGGGCGGCGGCATCCTCCCAACCCTCGGGGCGTACACCGAGGCGCTTGGCCAGCACGGCGAGGAAGATCCGGGACTTCTCGTCGCCGAAGCCGGGGAGCGCCCGTAGCCGGGCCAGGACGGCGGCGGCGTCGCCAGGGTCGGTCCACACCCGTTGGGCCTGCCCGTCGTAGTGCTCGACCAAGTGCCGGCACAGCTCCCATGTCCGGCGACCCATCGAGCCCGGGAAGCGGTGCAGCGAGGGCCGCTCCTTGAACACCGCCTCGACCTCGTCGGGGTCGAGGGCGGCGATCTCGCCGGCGTCGAGGCGCCCGCCGAGACGCTGCGCCAACCGGGCCGGCGAGGCGAAGGCCCATTCCATGGGGACCTGCTGGTCGAGCAGCATGCCGATCAGCAGCGCCAACGGTTCCCGGGCCAGCAGCCCGTCGGCATCGGGATCGCCGGTGATGTAGAAGGTGGCGGCGGCCATGGCCAGAAGGTACCGCTGCCCGGCCGGCGCTGCTGCTGGCCTACGCGGTCCGCGGGTCGATGGTCTCGGGGTCGATCCCGTAACGCGCGATGGCGTCGGTCACCGCCTCCTCCTTGACCTGCCCCTCCGCCGCCAGGGCAGCGAGGGTGGCGACCACCACATGAGCGGCGTCGGTCTCGAAGTGGCGACGCAGTGCCTCCCGGGTGTCGCTGCGCCCGAAGCCGTCGGTGCCCAGCGGCACGAACGTGCCCGGCACCCAGCGCCCGATCTGGTCGGGCACGGCCTTCATGTAGTCGGTCACGGCGACGTACGGGCCCTCGGCCTCGGACAGGGTCTCGGTGACCCACGGAGCCCGCGGGGACTGCGAGGGGTGGAGGCGGTTCCAGCGCTCGGTCGAGAGCGCCTCCTCGCGCAGCGACTTGTAGGACGGCGCCGACCACAGCTCGGCGCCGACGTCGTAGTGCTCGGCCAGCTGGTCACGAGCCTCGGCGGCAGCCAGCCACGACGGTCCCGAGAACAGGATGGTCGCCCGCAGGGACGGCTCCGCCGGCGCGGCGGCGAAGCGGTACAGGCCCCGAAGGATGCCCTGCTCACTGCCGGCGGGCATCTCCGGCATGGGGTAGGTCTCGTTGTAGAGGGTCAGGTAGTAGAAGACGTCCTCGCCTTCGCCCATCCGCCGGCAGCCGTCGGCGATGATGACGGCGAGCTCGTAGGCGAAGGCCGGGTCGTAGGCCAGGCAGTTGGGCACCACCGAGAACAGCAGGTGGCTGTGCCCGTCCTCGTGCTGGAGCCCCTCGCCGTTGAGCGTGGTGCGCCCGGCGGTGGCACCGAGCAGGAAGCCCCGGCCCCGCTGGTCGGCGAAGGCCCACACCAGGTCGCCCGTCCGCTGGTAGCCGAACATGGAGTAGAAGATGTAGAAGGGCAGCATGGTGACGCCGTGGGTGGCGTAGGCCGTGCCCGCCGCGGTGAGCGAAGCCATCGAGCCGGCTTCGGTGATGCCCTCCTCGAGGATCTGCCCCGACTTCGACTCGCGGTAGCTGAGCAGCAGGTCGGCGTCGACCGGCTCGTACTGCTGGCCCAGGGCGGCGTAGATGCCGATCTCCCGGAACAGTGAGTCGAGGCCGAAGGTACGGGCCTCGTCGGGGATGATGGGCACCACCCGCTTGCCCACCGTCTCGTCCCGCACCAGGTTCCGCAGCATGCGAGCGAACACCATGGTGGTGGAGGGCGCCTGGTCGCCCGAGCCCTTGCGGAACTCGGCGAAGACCTTGTCGTCGGGTACGTGGCGTCCCCGCTGGGGACGGACCACCCGCTTGGGGAGGGACCCGTCGAGGGCGTGGCGCCGCTCGCACATGTAGTCGTGCTCGGGCGTGCCCGGAGCCGGGCGATAGTAGGGCGGGTCGCCGCCTTCGAGGGCCTCGTCGGGGATCTCCTCCTCGAGGTGGAGGCGGTCGCGGAAGACCTCGATCTGCGGGCCGAGCATCTTCTTGATCTGGTGGGTGGAGTTGCGGCCCTCGACGTCGGGGCCGAGCGTCCACCCCTTGATGGTCTTGGCCAGGATGACCGTCGGCGTGCCCTCGTGCTCGACCGCGGCCTTGTAGGCGGCGTAGAGCTTGGGGTAGTCGTGCCCACCTCGGGGGAGGTTGCGCAGCTCGTCGTCGGAGAGGTGCTCGACCATCTTGCGCAGCCGGGGGTCGGGGCCGAAGAAGTGCTCTCGGATGTAGGCGCCCGACTCCACCGAGTACTTCTGGAACTGCCCGTCGACCGTGGTGTTCATCTTGTTGAGCAGCACGCCGTCGACGTCACGAGCCA
>JAHWJR010000105.1 GCA_019348335.1 Actinomycetota bacterium | reverse complement strand
GGCGACGCCCGAGCTACTGCAGGCGCAACGCCAGGATCACCGTGGTGAACGAGAACAGCACGGCGACGCCCACGGTGATGCGATCGAGGTTTCGCTCCATCACCGAGGATCCGGCTGCCGAGGCGCCCATGCCGCCCCCGAACATGTCGGAGAGGCCACCGCCCCGGCCGCTGTGCAGGAGGACCAGGAGGATCAGCATGAGCGAGACGAGTACGTGAACCACCACGATCGTCACCGTCAGCATGCCGCCTCCTTCCGCTCACCCGCCATGCGGCGGGTCACCCTACCAGCCCCGTGCCCGTTCGCTACGTCGTGTGACGGAACTGCACGATGCGTGAGAAGTTGTCCGGGTCCAGCGACGCTCCCCCCACCAGGGCGCCGTCGATGTCGGGCTGGCCCATGAGCTCGCCGGCATTGGTGGGCTTGACCGACCCGCCGTACTGGATGCGCACGCTGCCGGCCGAGTCGGCGCCCTTGGACCGGCGCACCACCTCGCGGATGGTGGCGGACATGGCCTGGGCGTCCTCGGGCGTGGCCGTGCGGCCGGTGCCGATGGCCCAGATGGGCTCGTAGGCGATGACCATGCCGGCCACCTGCTCGGGGCTGACGTCGGCCAGCCCGGCTTCGACCTGGGACGACACCCGTTGCTCGGCAGTGCCGTCCTCGCGCTCCTCGAGGTGCTCGCCCACGCACATGATGGGCGTCATCCCCGCCGCCAGGATGGCCCGCACCTTGCGGTTGACCATCTCGTCGGTCTCGTCGAACAGGTCCCGGCGCTCGGAGTGCCCGGCGATGACGTAGCGCACGTTGAGCTTGGCCAGCATGGGCGGGCTGACCTCGCCGGTGAAGGCGCCCTTGTCCTCCCAGTGGCAGTGCTGGGCGCCCAGGGCGACGGGGATGTCGTCGGCCTCGAGCACGGTCTGCACCGAGCGCAGGTTGGTGAACGGAGGATGCACCGAGACGTCGACGGCGTCGTAGTCGTCCCTGGTCAGCTGGTACGACAGCTTCTGGACCGTCTGGATGGCCTCGAAGTGGTTGTGGTTCATCTTCCAGTTGCCGCTGATCAGCGGCTTGCGACGCTCGCTCATGACCCTCCCGTCGTCCGTTCCGCTGCTTCCCGAAGTGCTCGCAGGCCGGGAAGGTCGCCTTCCTCGAGCAGCTTCAGCGAGGCCCCACCCCCGGTCGAGAGGTGGTCGACGGCGTCGGCCAGGCCGAACGACGCCATGGCGGCGGCGCTGTCGCCTCCGCCGACCACGGTGAACCCGGGAGCCTCGGCCACCGCCTCGGCCACCGCCCGGGTCCCGGCGGCGAACCGCTCGTCCTCGAACAGCCCCATGGGCCCGTTCCACAGCACCGTGGCCGCCCCGTGCACCACGTCGGCGAACTCGGCGGCGCTCCCCGGTCCGATGTCGAGGCCCTTCCACCCGTCCTCGACGTCGAGCCCGCCCTGGCGCACCTCGTCGTCGTCGGGCCCGAGGACCACGATGTCGGAGGGCAGGCGGATGCGGTCGCCGGCACGTTCGAGCAACGCCCGGCAGGCGTCGACCTGGTCGGCCTCCAGGAGCGAATCACCGGTGGTGCGGCCCTGGGCGGCGAGGAAGGTGAAGCACATCCCCCCACCGACGATCAGCGAGTCGACGACGTCGAGCAGGGCCTCGATCACCCCCAGCTTGTCGCTCACCTTGGCGCCACCCAGAACGGCGACAAAGGGCCGCTCGGGCGCCTCCCGCAACGCGGACAGCACCTCGACCTCGCGCGCCAGCAGGCGGCCGGCGGCGCTGGGCAGGGTCCGCGGCGGGCCGACGATGGAGGCGTGGGCCCGGTGGGCGGCGCCGAAGGCGTCGAGGACGTAGGCGTCCTGGCCCTCGACCAGGCGCTCGACGAACGCCGGGTCGTCGTCGGTCTCCCCCGGGTCGAACCGGAGGTTCTCCATCAGCTCCACGCCCGGAGCCAGCTCGGCCAGACGGGCCCGCACCGGGTCCATGGAGAACTCCGGATCGGGCTCGCCCTTGGGCCGGCCGAGGTGGCTGCAGGCGGTGACCTGGGCTCCCGCCTCCTGGAGCCAGTGCAGCGTGGGCAGGGCGTAGCGGATGCGCATGTCGTCGGTGATGTCGCCATCGGCCACCGGGACGTTGAAGTCGGCCCTCACCAGGACCCGCTTGCCTTTCAGGTCGGGCAGGTCCTCCAGTTGCGGTAGGCGCACGGGGGCGCCTACTGGTTGGCAGCGCCGACGATGAGGGCGAGGTCGACCAAGCGGTTCGAGTAGCCCCACTCGTTGTCGTACCAGCCCTGGACCTTGGCCAGGTTGCCCATGGTCATGGTCAGCTCGGAGTCGAAGGTGCACGACGCCGGCGAGCCCACGATGTCGGAGGAGACGATCGGGTCCTCGGTGTAGACCAGCACCTTGGAGAGGGGGCCGTCGGAGGCGGCGGCGCGGAAGGCCTCGTTGACGTCGTCGACGCTGGCCTCGTTGGCCAGGACGGCGGTGAAGTCGGTGATGGAGCCGCACTGCACGGGGACCCGCAGGGCGGTGCCGTCGAGCTTGCCCTTCATGGCCTCGAGGACCAGGCTCGTGGCCCGGGCGGCGCCGGTGGAGCTGGGGACCACGTTGGCCGCGGAGGCCCGGGCCCGGCGCAGGTCCTTGTGGGCCAGGTCGAGCAGGTTCTGGTCGTTGGTGTAGGCGTGGACCGTGGTCATCAGGCCCCGCTCGACGCCGAAGGCGTCGTCGAGCACCTTCACCATGGGCACGAAGCAGTTGGTGGTGCACGAGGCGTTCGACACGACCTTGTGGGTGTCGGGGTCGAAGGTGTCGTCGTTGACGCCGACGCAGAACGTGCCGTCGACGTTGCTGGCGGGGGCGGAGATGATCACCCGGGGGGCGCCGCCGTCGATGTGCGCTCCCGCCGACTCGCCGTCGGTGAAGATGCCGGTCGACTCGACCACCACGTCGACGCCGAGGTCGCCCCACGGCAGGGCCTTCGGGTCGCGCTCGGAGAAGACCTTGAACGACTTGCCGCCCACGCTGATGCCGTCGCTGGTGGTCTTGACCTCGGTCCCGATGCGGCCGTGGGTGGAGTCGTACTTCAACAAATGAGCATTGGTCTCGGGCGGGACCAGGTCGTTGACACCCACCACCTCGAGGTCGGCGCCCGATGCCAGAGCCGCCCGGAAGAAGTTGCGGCCGATGCGGCCGAAGCCGTTGATACCCACCCGTATGGTCATATGTCCCCTCGCTTGCTCCGGGCGGACGCCGCAGCGCCCGCGTCGTGTGGTCTGACCGTACCTGTTCGCCGCCTCACCCTGCCCGGCCACCCCATCCGAGCAGATCCGACAGCGCCGCCGCCAACCGAACGGGATCGTGGCCGAGCCCGGAGTCGCCGGCCACCTCCCGCTCGACCACGGGAACCGCCGGCCGGCCGAGCGGCAACGCGCCGGGCTGGCACAGCACCACGTCGGGCTGCACGCCGTGGGCCTCCAGGGCGCGCACGTGGGCGGCGACGTCGAACCCCTCGGTCTCCGGCAGCTGCGGCCTCAGGTTGCACACGTAGACCTTGGTGGCGGTGGTGGCGGCGAGGGCGGCGCGGATGCCGGGGACGATGGCCGCGGCCAGCACGCTGGTGAACAACGACCCCGGCCCGAGCACGACCTGGTCGGCGGTGGCGATGGCCTTCAGGGCGGCGTCGGGAGCGGGCACATCTGGTGGCACCAGGGACACCGCCGAGATGCTCCCGGCGGTCGACACGTTGACCTGACCCTCGACCTCCCGACCGTCGGCGTCGGCGGTGAGCACGACCGGGACGGTGGTGGCGGGCAGCACCCGGCCCACGCAACCCACCAGCCGGCCGGCCTCGTGGAGGGCGGCGGCGAAGTCACCGGTGGCGCTGGCCAGGCCGGCGATGACCACGTTGCCCACGGCGTGGCCCTCGAGCTCGCCACCGGAGAAGCGGTGCTCGAAGTAGCCGGTCCACGCCGACCGGGGATCGCCCAGGGCGACCAGGCAGCGGCGCAGGTCGCCGGGCGCGGGGATCCCCAGCGCCTGGCGCAACCGCCCACTGGAGCCCCCGTCGTCGGCCACCGAGACCACCGCGGTGACCGTGCCGGCGTAGCGCCGCGCCGCCGCCAGGGTGGCGGCCAGCCCGTGGCCTCCGCCCAGGGCCACGACACGGGCGGCCCCGGCGCGGCGGTCGTCGCTCAACGGCCGACGTCGCGGTGGACCAGGTTGGCCTCGAAGCCACGTCGGCGAAGGAGCTTGGCCACCTCCGCGGAGATCACCACCGAGCGGTGCCGCCCGCCGGTGCAGCCGAGCGCCAGGGTGAGGTACGACTTGCCCTCCTGCACGTAGGAGGGCAGGAGCAGGTCGAGCAGGGCGTCGAGGCGCCGGAGGAACTCGGTCGTCTGCGGGAAGCGCATCACGTACTCGCGCACCTCGGGGTCCTCCCCGGTCTGGGGCCGGAGGTCCTCGACCCAGTGGGGGTTGGGCAGGAACCGGCAGTCGACCACCAGGTCGGCGTCGAGCGGCAAGCCGTGCTTGTAGCCGAACGACAGCACCGTGGTCTGCATGCCGGCGCCCGGCGATTCGGAACCGAACAGGGCGATGATGCGGTCGCGGAGCTGGTGGACGTTGAGGTCGGTGGTGTCGACCACCACGTCGGCCTCGGCCTTGACCGGCTCGAGGCCGGCCCGCTCCCGCTCGATGGTCTCGATGATGCCCTCGCCCTCACCGAGGGGATGGCGCCGGCGGGTGTCGGTGAACCGCCGCACCAGGACCTTGTCGGAGGCGTCGAGGAACAGCACCCGCACCCGGGCGTTGCTGGCTCGCAGGCTGGCCAGGCTGGTCGTCAGCTCGTCGAGCCCGGCCCGGGGGCCGATCACCAGCGCGACCCGCTCGATGCTGCTGCCGGGCGCCTGGGCCAGCTCGGCCACCTTGTCGATCAGCGAGGGCGGCAGGTTGTCGATGACGAACCACCCGAGGTCCTCGAGGGCGTTGGCCGCCTGCGTGCGCCCCGCACCGGAGAGCCCGGCGATGACCACGAACTCGCTCATCGGGAGGGTCGCCGGCGGGGAGCGCGCATCGGTCCCAGGCTACCGATCGCCCGCGACCGCCTCCTTCTCGGCGAGGAGGAACAGCAGCCGCGGGATGGTGGCCGCTGCCGGGTACTCAGGGGCCCGGGCGAGGAAACCCGCCGGCGCCGCGGGCTCCTCCATCCTGCGGATGACCAGCCCGGCCGCGGCCATGGCGTTGACGTAGCGGGACAGAGGACGGTGGATGAAGGGGATGAACACGCCCTTCTCCACCTCCTCGACGCTGGAGTCCTCGACCAGGTAGGCGCCCACCCGCCAGTACTGCTCGGGCGGGTCGAGGACGTGGTCGTCGATCCAGCCGCTGCCGGGAGCCTGGAGCAGGGGGTGGTTGAGGAACAGCAGGAACCGCCCGCCCGGCCGCAGCACCCGGCTGATCTCGGCGATGGCGGCGTCGGCCTCGGTCACGTGCTCGAACACCAGGCAGGCCACGGCGGCGTCGAACGAGGCGGGGGCCAGCGGGAGCCGGGCGGCGTCGGCCCGCACGTAGCCGGGACCGCCCCCGCGCGAGCGGGCGACGTCGAGCTGGGCCACGGTGGGGTCGACACCCACCACCCGGCGGGCGCCGGCCGCCGCCGCCAGCCGGGCCACCTGCCCCTCACCGGTGCCGACGTCGACCACCTCGGTGGCGCCGGCCAGGTAGCGCGCCGCCAGGGGAAGGATCTGCTCGACGTACTCGGGGTCGGCTCCTTCGGTGAAGCCGTCCTGCCACCAGCCGGCGGATGCCTCCCAGAGGTCGCCGTCGCTCGTCGGGCCCACCCGCTCAGCCGCCCGGGGTGTGGATCTTGTCCCACACCGCCTGGGCCACCCGGTCGGGCAGCCAGGGCAACGCCTGGAGCTCGTCGAGTGATGCCCGCTTGACCGCGGCCACCCCACCCAGCTCGGCCCGCAACCGCTTCTGGCGCACCGGCCCGAGCCCGGGGATGCCGTCGAGCACGCTGGTGGTCATGCGCTTCTCCCGCAGGAGGCGGTGGTAGCCGACGGCGAAGCGATGGGCCTCGTCGCGCAGTCGTTGGAGCAGGTAGAGCGCCTCGGTACCCCTGGGGAGGCAGACGGGGTCGGCAGAGCCGGGCACGTAGACCTCCTCGAACCGCTTGGCCAGGGCGGCCACGGGGATCTCGTCGTCGAGGCCGAGCTCCTCCACCACCTCGCGCGCCACGGCGAGCTGGCCCTTGCCCCCGTCGACCACCAGCAGCTGCGGCGGGTAGGAGAAGCGCCCCTCGCGCTCGGGCGCCGGCTGGGAGCGCTCGCGGAGGTAGGCGGTCAGGCGCCGGGTGAGCACCTCCCGCATGGCGGCGAAGTCGTCGTTGCCGGGCACGTCGCGCACCTTGAACCGCCGGTAGTCGCTCTTCTTGGGCAGGCCGTCCTCCATGACCACCATGGAGCCCACGTAGTCGGTGCCCTGGATGTGGCTCATGTCGTAGCACTCGATGCGCAGCGGCGCCTCGGGCAG
>JAHWJR010000104.1:2265-6591 GCA_019348335.1 Actinomycetota bacterium | reverse complement strand
GCCACCCGGTCGCTGCGGGCGGGGGCGCCGGTCTTGATCTGGCCGCAGTCGGTGGCCACGGCCAGGTCGGCGATGGTGGTGTCCTCGGTCTCGCCTGAGCGGTGGGACATCACCGCGGTGTACCCCGACCGGGTGGCGAGCGAGACGGTGTCGAGGGTCTCGGTGAGCGTCCCGATCTGGTTGAGCTTGATCAGCACGGAGTTGGCCACGCCGGCGCGCAGTCCCCGTTCCAGCCGCTCGGCGTTGGTCACGAACAGGTCGTCTCCCACCAGCTGGACCCGGTCGCCGAGGGCCACGGTCAGCGCCGCCCAGCCGTCCCAGTCGTCCTCGGCCATGCCGTCCTCGATGGACACGATGGGGTACCGGTCGCACAGCTCGACCCACAGGGCCACCAGCTCGTCGGCCGCCAGCGACCGCCCCTCACCCTCCAGGTGGTAGCGCTCCTCGACCCGCAGTTCGGTGGTGGCGGCGTCGAGGGCCAGGGCCATGTCGTCGCCGGGGATGAGGCCGGCGGCGGCGATGGCCTCGACGAGCAGGTCGAGGGCCGCCTCGTTGGCAGCGAGGTCGGGGGCGAAGCCGCCCTCGTCGCCGATCGCCGTGGTCAGGCCCCGGTCGACCATCAGCCGCCGCAGGCAGTGGTAGGTCTCGGTGCCCCACCGCAGCGCCTCGGAGAACGAGGCGGCGCCGACCGGCACCACCATGAACTCCTGGAAGTCGACGTTGTTGTTGGCGTGCACGCCGCCGTTGAGCACGTTCATCATGGGCACGGGCAGGACGTGGGCGCCCACCCCTCCCAGGTAGCGGTACAGCGGCATCTCGAGGTCGTCGGCCGCGGCCCGGGCGGTGGCCAGGGACACGGCGAGGATGGCGTTGGCGCCGAGGCGCGACTTGGCGTCGGTGCCGTCCAGGGCGATCAGGCACTCGTCGAGGCCGCGCTGGTCGAGGGCGTCGCGGCCCACCACCTCGGCGGCGATCTCTCCCCGCACGTGTCCCACCGCTCGTTGCACGCCCTTGCCGCCGTAGCGGCTGCCGCCGTCACGGAGCTCGACGGCCTCGTGGCGCCCGGTCGACGCCCCCGAGGGCACCAGGGCCCGCCCGGAGGCACCGGAGGCGAGGACGACCTCGGCCTCGACCGTGGGATTGCCGCGGGAGTCGAGGATCTCCCGGGCGCCCACGGACGCGATCGTGCTGGATTCGTTGTGGCTGTTGTGGTCGATGTGGACGAAGTTACACGGTCGCCCTTTCCCCACCAGGTTTTCGCCCGGCGCGGCGGGGGGTAGCGCAAAGACATGACCGTGCACGATCCGCTGGGCCCGCAACCGGAGAACCCGGACCAACCACTCCCCGGTCCGGGGGGCCCGGGCGAGCCGCCCACCCCGCTGGTCCCTGAGCCCAGCCCGACGCCGGAGCCGACGCCGGCCGACCCCGGGCAGCCTCCGCCGGCCGAACCGGCACCGATCTGAGGGCGGGGCGGCGCCCTTACCAGGGCTCGCCCGAGGTGCGGCCCTTCCAGTAGCGCACCACCATGGTCACGTAGGTGATCACCACGCCGGTGGCGGCGGCCACGAACAGCCACGTCACCAGGCCCAGTCCACGGTCCGACTCGGCGCAGTCGGCAGCAGCGGCGGCGCCGGCCTCGAAGGCGCCGGGCTCGACCACGTCGCCCTGGTACAGGACTGCGCCGCCGGACGGCACGGCATCGGGGTCGAACACCACCCGGTCGACCACGTCGGCGGAGCCGCCGCCGGCGACGGAGGCCACGGCCTCCAGGCGACCCGCCGGCCGAGGCGACCGGAGCGGCACCTCGGTGACGAAGCCCAGCGGCTCGTCGGCGCCCACCACGTAGCGCTCGTCGATGGAGCCCTTGCGGGCGGCGATCCGCCACACGGCGTCCCCGCCGGCGGTCCGCAGCTCGACCCGGGTGACGCGCTCGCTGCGGCACCGGGGCACCAGCACCGCCAGGCCGGCCGGCCCGTCGGCGGCGGTCACGGCCAGGCGGGCTCCCGGCGGCGGCTCCACCAGGTCGGCCCCCAGGGCCACGGCGGCGACGAACGCCACCATGGCCACCACCCCGACGCCGCCGGAGAGGACCATGGACAGCGACGGCGGGCCCCCGTCCTCACGCCGGGCCACCGCCCCCCTCCCGGGCCGCCACGTCGTCACGGAAGCTGGCTGCCGCCGCTCGCAGAGCCGCCTCGGGGTCGAGCCGGAGGCGGCGGGCGACGGCCACGGTGGCGAAGAGCGCCTGGCCGAGCTCGGCCGGCGTGGACAGCTCCGAGAGCCGGAGCGTGCCCGGAGCCTCCGCCTCCACACCCAGCGCCTCGGCCTTGCGCTGCACCTTGAAGGCGTAGAGGAGCGACGGCAGGTTGGCCGGGACGCCGTCCATCACGCTGGCCCGCCCCTTCTCGTCCTGCTTCAGCCGCTCCCAGTTGCGCATGACGTCGTCGGCACCCGTCACCTCGGTGTCGGCGAAGACGTGGGGATGGCGGTGCACGAGCTTGTCGTGGATGCCCCGGGCCACGTCGGCAACGTCGAAGCGACCGGCCTCGGCCCCGAGCGTGGCGTGGAAGAAGACCTGGAACAACACGTCGCCCAGCTCCTCCTCCAGGTGCTCGTAGGCGGCGTCGACGGCGTCGTCCTCGCCGGCACCGAGAGCATCGTCGAGGACCTCGATGGCCTCGAGCAGCTCGTAGGTCTCCTCCAGCAGGTGCCGGGTCAGGCTGGCATGCGTCTGCTCCCGGTCCCACGGGCAGCGGGCCCGCAGCGTGCGCACCAGCTCGGCGAAGCGCACCAGCTCGGCGCCGACCGGCGAGGCGAGCTCGGGCATCCACAGCGAGGTCAGGTGGTCGGGGACCACCGACCGGTCGAGGTCGTCCCAGGCCACCTCGGTCACCATCTCGTCGGCCAGGCCGAGGCGCTGGAGCACCACCACCGACGCCGGTGGCGACGCCACCGCCAGCTTCACCTCCGACAGCACGGCCGGCGAGTCGCATTGGGCCACCACCAGCGGTCCCCGTTCCCCCGCCGCCTCCACCGCGAAGCGCCGGCCGTCGACCAGCCGCACGCCGCCGGCCAGGGGATCCACCCCGAGGCGGTCCCAGACCAGGTCGAGGAACGACAGCGCCGGCACCACCTCGACCTCCACCCGGGGGTCGGCCACCAGCAGCTCCACGCTGTGCTCGGCGACCCGCGCCGAGCCGGGGACGGCGTAGAGCACCCGGCCGTGCTCCTCCGCCGCCGCCACCAGCCGCTCGACGATGCGGGGGTAGACGTGGTCGAGCGAGGCCGCCCGCTCGTACTCCTCGTCGAACGACTCGGCCGCCGGCACGGCCGAAGCCGCCGGATGGCGGCGGGTGCGCAGGAACCGGACGGGGATGGCGGCGACGGCGGCGGTGGTGGCCGTGGTCAGCAGGTCGGGCCCGGCAGGGCCCAGGCCCACCACGGTGACGCCGGCCATGGGAAGGTGGCTCAGCCGGTGACGCCCGGAGGGACGTTCTCCGCCGGCGCACCGGAGCGGGCCGGGCCCTCGGGGGGCACGACCTCGCCCACGACGGCCGGGTCGTCGCAGCCGTCCATCCAGCTCCCGTAGCGGGGGTTGACCTCGACGTCGGCCTCGCAGCTCAACTCGTCGATGAGCTCGGAGAACGCCATGAGCTGGCGGCGCTGGAGCTCCTGTTCGACCTGGGGCCGCACCTCCTCGAAGGTGAGCGGCCGCCGCTCCTCGACCAGGATCAGGTGGTAGCCGACCGACGTCTGCACGGGGTCGCTCACCTCGCCGACCGGCAGCTCGAACGCCGCCTCCTCGAACTCGGGCAGGAACCGGCCGCGGCCGCCGCAGTCCAGGCTCCCGCCCTGGGCGGCAGCGGCGGTGTCGTCGGACTCCTCGGTCGCCAACTGGCGGAAGTCGGCACCCGCCTCCAGCTGGGCAGCGAGGTCCTTGATGCGGGCCTCGGCCCCGTCGAGCCCCCGCTGCTCGGCGCTGGCGAAGATGTGGCTGACGCAGACGCCCTTGAAGTCGTCCTCGTTCTCCTCGAACAGCTCCCGGGCGTCCTGCGCCCCGGCGCCCGAGCCCAGGGCCTGCTGCAGCTCGAGGGTGAGCGCCTGGCGGCGCACCAGCTCGTTGCGGTAGTCCTCGGGGAAAGCGTCGAAGACGTCCTGGCCGCCCACCGCGTTCACGGCCTGGGGCCGGATGGCGTCGAGGTCCTCTTCGGTGACCTCGAGCCCCCGCTTCTCGATCTCCTGCTCGAGCAAGCGGTAGTAGACGTTCAGCGACAGCACGCGGGCCACGAAGGCGGAGTCGAAGGTGCCGTCGCCGGCGCCCGACAC
>JAHWJR010000104.1:0-2165 GCA_019348335.1 Actinomycetota bacterium | reverse complement strand
ACAGCACGCGGGCCACGAAGGCGGAGTCGAAGGTGCCGTCGCCGGCGCCCGACACGGTCATCTGCAGCCCCTGCTGGGCCAGGCCCTGCTCGACGCTCTGGCGGTAGCGCTCGTTGTCGTGGATGTTCGCCAGCTCCTCCTCGACCGCCTCGGCGGTGATGGCGTCGCCGTTGACCGACACCGCCGAGGAGCTCTCGGCCGACGACGAGCAGGCCGAGAGGCCGAGCGCGGCGGCGCAGGCCAGGGCGACGAGGCGGAACCGTGGAGTGGGCACGCCGTTCAGGATGCCACCGCCGCCACCTCCGGCGGGAACAGCTCGCCCAGCGCGGTGACGAGGGCGCCGACCGGGTCGGCCCCACGGGGCAGCGGGATGGTCAACCAGCCCTGCTCCTCGGAGTAGGCGGCGTCCCGGTAGAGACGCCGCAGGCGCACGCCGGCGCTGACCCGCAGGCGCACGGGGGAGAGGCGGGCGACGGTCCCGGGGCGGCCGCGGTTGACGGTCACCGTCACCTGGCGCACGCCGGTGCGGTGGCACTCCGCCCGCAGCCGGGCCACGGCGAGGAGCGCCTCGGCCGCAGGGGGCACGGGCCCGTAGCGGTCCTCCCACTCCCGGCGCAGGTCGTCGACCTGCTGCTCGTCGGTGACCGCCGCCAGCCGCCGGTAGGCCTCGAGGCGCTGCTCCTCCTTGGCCACGTAGTCGCCGGGCAGGTGCGCCTCCACGGGGAGGTCGAGGTTGATCTCGGCCGGCGCCGGCAGCTGCTCGCCCTTGAGCTCGGCCACCGCCTCGCTGACCATCTGGACGTACAGGTCGTAGCCCACGGCGGCGATGTGGCCGGACTGGCTCTCGCCGAGCAGGTTGCCGGCGCCACGGATCTCGAGGTCGCGCATGGCGATCTTGAACCCCGAGCCCAGCTCGGTGGCCTCCCCGATGGTCTTCAGCCGCTCGTAGGCGTCCTCGGACAGGGCATGGTCCCGGGGGTGGAACAGGTAGGCGTAGGCCCGGCTGCCGGCCCGGCCCACCCGTCCCCGCAGCTGGTGGAGCTGGCCCAGGCCCAGACGGTGGGCGCCGTCGACGACCAGGGTGTTCACCGTGGGCATGTCGATGCCCGACTCGATGATGGTGGTGCACACCAGCACGTCGTAGCGGCCCTCCCAGAAGTCGAGGACCACCTTCTCCAGGCTGCCCTCGTCCATCTGCCCGTGGGCCACGGCGATGCGGGCCTCGGGGACCAGCTCCCGCAGCCCGGCGGCCACCTTGTCGATGTCGGCCACCCGGTTGTGCACGAAGAACACCTGGCCCTCCCGCAGCAGCTCCCGGCGCAACGCCTCGGCCACCGCCCGCTCGTCGTGCTCGCCCACGTAGGTGAGGATGGGCTGGCGCTCGGCCGGCGGGGTGTGGAGCAGGGTCAGGTCGCGGATGCCGGTGAGGCTCATCTCCAGGGTCCGGGGGATGGGTGTGGCCGACAGCGTCAGCACGTCGACCTCGGCCTTGAGCCGCTTGATGGCCTCCTTGGCGGTGACGCCGAAGCGCTGCTCCTCGTCGACCACGAGCAGGCCCAGGCGCTTGAACGACACGTCGTTGCTGAGCAGGCGATGGGTGCCGATGACCACGTCGACCTCGCCGTCGGCCAGACCGGTGACCACACCCTTGGCCTGCGCCGGCGTGAGGAAGCGGCTCAGCACCTCGACCCGCACCGGGTAGGGGGCGAAGCGCTCGCCGAAGGTGGCAGCGTGCTGCTGGGCCAGCAGGGTGGTGGGCACGAGCACCGCCACCTGGCGGCCGTCCTGCACCGCCTTGAACGCCGCCCGGATGGCCACCTCGGTCTTGCCGAAGCCCACGTCGCCGCAGACCAGCCGGTCCATGGGCTGGGGGGCCTCCATGTCGGCCTTGACCTCGGCGATGGCCCGCTCCTGGTCGGGCGTCTCCTTGTAGGGGAACGCCTCCTCGAGCTCCCGCTGCCATGGCGTGTCCGGCGGGTAGGCGTGACCCGGCGTCCGGGCCCGCTGCTGGTACAGGGCGACCAGCTCCTTGGCGATCTCCCGGGTGGCGGCCCGGGCACGGGACCGGGCCTTGCTCCACTCGGCCCCGCCCAGGCGGTGCAGGGTGGGTGTCTCGCCCCCGGTGTAGTGGCGCACGGCGTCGATCTGGTCGGTGGGGACGTAGA
>JAHWJR010000316.1 GCA_019348335.1 Actinomycetota bacterium | reverse complement strand
GGCTACGACGCCGTGGTCATCGCCAACCACCATGGCGGTGCCCTGGGAGGCGAGGCGCCCGATGCCCAGTTCTGCGGCGGCCAGGGCCACGAGTTCGACATCCAGATCTCGGCGGTGTGCGTGGGCCACCGTGCCATGCACGAGCTGTTCGACGACCCCGACGCCGCCGACAACTTCACCTACCCGGAGAGCGTGCCGGCGGTGGGCACGGTCGGTGACCGGGTCACCATCACCACCCAGTTCGACGGGTGGGGCTACGTGCACCTCTTCGACGCGGCGACCGGCCAGGACCTGGACACCTTCGCCATCCCCGAGGCCATGGACCCGGCCTTTGCGACGGGCTTCGGCGACCTCAGCGTGCACGAGGTGGCGACTGACCCCAACGATCCCAGCCTCATGTACCTCTCGTACTACTCGGGCGGTCTGCGGGCGCTGCAGATCCAGTGCACCACCCCCGCTGACACCTCGACGTGCGAGCTGGTCGAGGTGGGCGGCTACCTCGACCCGGCCGGCAACAACTTCTGGGGTGTCGAGACCGTCGACGACCCGCAGAACCCGGGCCAGACGCTCATCCTGGCCAGCGACCGCGACTCCGGGCTGTTCGTCTTCCGCGACCCGTAACCCGATTGGCTCCCTTCTGGCGGCGGAAACGGTACGGAAACGGCACCGGTTCCGCCGCCAGAACGGTGAGGGTGGCGCAGGAATGGCATGATCGCCGGCGTGGCGCGGCTCGGGCCCCGGCTGGTGGTGGCGGGCACCGCCTCGGGAGTGGGCAAGACCACGGTGGCCACCGGGCTGATGGCCGCCCTGCGCCGGCGGGGGACGGCGGTGGCGTCGGCCAAGGTGGGGCCCGACTTCATCGACCCCGGCTACCACGCCCTGGCCACCGGGCGTCCCGGGCGCAACCTCGACCCGTGGATGTGCGGGGAGGAGACGATGGCGCCGCTGGCCGCCCGGGCGGGGGAGGGCGCCGACGTCCTGGTGATCGAGGGGGTCATGGGGTGCTTCGACGGGGCCCTGACGCCCCGGTTCGAGGGGGACGCGCCACCCGGGGACCTGGCCAGCACCGCCTCCGTCGCCCGCCTGCTGGAGGCGCCGGTGGTGCTGGTGGTCGACGCCGGCGGCATGAGCCGCTCGGTGGCCGCCGTGGTGCAGGGGTTTCGCGACTTCGACGACCGGCTCCGCCTGGGCGGCGTGGTGCTCAACCGGGTGGGCAGCGCCGGCCACGAGGCCGCCCTGCGGAGCGCCCTCGAACCGCTCGGCGTGCCCGTGCTCGGCGCCCTGCACCGTGACGACCACCTGGCCTGGCGCGACCGCCACCTCGGCCTGGTGCCGGTGGCCGAGCAGCCGGAGCAGGTCCGGCAATCGCTCGACCGGCTGGCCGCCATCGTGGACGCCTCAGTCGACCTCGACGCCGTGGTGCGCCTGGCCGCCTCGGCGCCGGCGCTGGTGACCGAGGCGCCTCCTGCCGCCCGGCCGGTGGGTCGGGCCCGGGTGGCGGTGGCGGGCGGGCCGGCGTTCAGCTTCTCCTATCCCGACAACCTCGAGCTGTTGGCCGCGGCGGGCGCCGAGTTGCTCCCCTTCGACCCGTGCACCGATCCCGCCCTGCCCGAGGGGGCGACCGGGCTGGTCGCCGGCGGAGGCTTCCCCGAGGTGTTCGCCGGGGCGCTGGCGGCCAACCGGCCCCTGCTCGACGACGTCCGCCGGCGGGTGGCCGCCGGCCTGGTCACCTGGGCCGAGTGCGGGGGGCTCCTGTGGCTGTCGCGCTCGCTCGACGGCAACCGGCTGGCCGGGGCACTGCCCGGCGACGGGCACATGACCGGGCGCCTGTCGCTCGGCTACCGGCGGGCGACGCTGCGCCGGGACAGCCCGCTGGGCCCCGCCGGCACCGCCCTGTGGGGCCATGAGTTCCACTACTCCGATCTGGCGCCGGCGGGGGACGGCCTCGACCTCTCCGGCCGCCACGGGCGGGCCACCGCCGGCTGGGCCTCGCCCACGCTGGTTGCCTCCTACCTCCACCTCCACCTGGG